>CANSFH010000020.1 GCA_947646115.1 uncultured Mycoplasma sp. | reverse complement strand
TAAATCTGCCGAAGCAACAGGAGACCTAATTAAAACTTTAGATGATATGGCAAATTACTATACCGAAATTGATAAAACCAGAAAAGAAATGATTAGCGCTATTATTTATCCTACTATTTTGTTAGTTTTTGCTCTTGCTGTTATGACATTCATTATGGTATATGTAATTCCCGAATTTATCAAAGTATATAATCAAGCCGGTATTACCGTTAATGGCTTTACTCTTGCTATTATTAATCTTAGCAATTATATAACTGCTAATTTAAGTATTATTTCTACCATTGCCCTTATAGCTATAATTACTATCTTATTTTTATATAAAAAATCCCAAAGTTTCCGCAAATTTATCCAAACAATTGGTATGAAAATTCCATTCTTTGGTAATATTATAATTTATCACGAATTAACACTTTTTACCAAAACATTTGCTAGTCTTTTAAAAAATAATGTCTATATTGTAAACAGTATGGAGATACTTACTAATATAACTAATAATGAAGTTTATAAAGATATAATGATTGAAACAATTAGTAATATAGCTCGAGGCGAAAAAATATCTTTATCTTTCTATAATAAATGGTGTGTTCCCGATGTTGCTTATTATATGATTTCTACTGGCGAAACTACGGGCGAGCTTTCTCTTATGATGGATAAAGTTGCAAGTTATTATAGCGATTTGCATCGTAGCAAAGTTGTAAATCTAAAAAGTTTCTTAGAACCAATAATGATTGTAATTTTAGCCTTAATTGTTGGTATAATAATACTAGCTGTTGTAATACCAATGTTTAGTTTATATGGAGAAATAGGTTAGAAAGGAAATTATATGATTATAATATTATTTTTAATAGGATTTATTTTAGGACTTACTTTCACTTTAATTGGCGAAAAATTACCACTTATCCTTCCTGAAATAACTAAAAAATCTGAAAACTCATGGATATTAAATTTATTTTTGGCAATTGTAAATGCTGTAGTACTTTTAATAGCCTACAACGAATATGGCATTGATTATGAATTTTTTATAGCTGCTATTATTTCAGGTCTTGTAATAAATATCTTTGTTAGCGATATTAAGTACATGATTATATTAGATAGCCCCTTAATTATATCGGGTATACTAATTCTAATTCTAAAAGCTTATTTTTATGGTTTTAAAAATGCTGGTATAAGTTTATTAAGTGGTTTCATTCTATTTATATTTATGTTTATAATTAGTATTCTAGGCAAAAAAATATTCAAAAAAGAAGCATTAGGCGGTGGCGACATTAAACTATCTTTTATTATAGGTATGATATTAAATTTAAGACTAGGCCTAATTGCTATTATATTTTCTTCGCTATTAGCACTTCCATACGCTATTGCTGCTATCTTACTTAATAAAGATAGTGAAGTACCATTTGGTCCCTTTCTAGTTGGAAGTATGGCTCTAGTATTTATGTTTTATGATAAATTTATGAATTTTATTAATCTTTTCTAATAACAAAGTTTTAGATAATACTAAAACTTTGTTCTTGTTATAATTTTAAATATATAATATTATCTAAAGAAATGGTAGAGTTATTTCCTAATTGTTAAGTAGGTAGTAATCATTTTAAAATAACTTGTAAAATATGGAAATTTAAGTTATAATATTTAAAGATTTGAAAGGAAAGAAATAAATTGAAAAACGTAAAAGAAATTGAAATCACACTAAATGGTGAAATATGGACAAACGCTTTGGATAAAGCTTATAAAAAGAAAAATAAAGAAGTTAAAATAGAAGGATTTAGAAAGGGTACTGCTCCTAAAAACATTTTCTTAAAGAAATTTGGTATTGAATCTTTATATATGGACGCTGTAGATTTAGTAATGGATGAAGCTTACAAAAAAGCTTTAGATGAGGCTAAAATTACTCCAGTAATTGAACCAAGTGTAGATATTACTGCTATAAGTGAAACTGAAGTTAAATTTAAATTTACTATAATGAGTAAACCAGAAGTTACATTAGGCGATTATAAAAACTTAAAAATCAAGAAAGAAAAAGCCAAAGTTTCTAAAGAAGAAATTGATGCTGAAGTAGCTAAATTACAAGACCAATTAGCAGAAATTGCTCCAAAAACAGAAGGTGTAGTTGAAACTGGCAATACTGCTGTTATCGATTTTGAAGGATTTGTTGATGGTAAAGCTCTTGAAGGCGGCAAAGGTGAAAATTATCCATTAGAAATTGGTTCAAATACATTTATTCCTGGTTTTGAAGATGGCGTAAAAGGTATGAAGATTGGCGAAACTAAAGAATTAAACTTAAAATTCCCTGAAGATTATGTCGCTGATTTAAAAGGAAAAGAAGTTAAATTTAATGTTACTGTTCGTGAAATTAAAGAAAGAATAGTACCAACTATAAATGAAGATTTCTATAAAGATTTAGGATATGAAAATATTAAAACTGAAGCAGAATTTAGAACTGAAGTTGAAAATGTTATTAAAGAACGTAAAGAAGTAGAAATTGAAGATGCTTTCACTGAAGAATGTTTAGCTAAAGCTAGCGAAAATATGAAAGTTGAAATTAATGATGAAATTAAGAGTGATGAAGTACATCGTATGATTCATCAATTTGAAGACCAATTAAGAATGCAAGGAATTAAACTTGATGATTATATGAAAATTACTGGTATGACTCACGAAAAATTACATGAACAAATGGAACCAGAAGCTATTAAAAGAATCAAATATCGTTATTTATTAGAAGCTATTGCTGAAGCTGAAAAAATTGATTTTACTGAAGAAGAAGTTAATAAAAAAGCTGAAGAAATGGCTGAAAACTATGGTATTACTGTAGACGAATTATTAAAAGCTTACGGTTCAAACGAAATCGTTAAATACGATATGAAAATGCATCGTGCTATTGAAATTTTGAAAGAAAATAATTAATAATTTAGGCAATTCTAAATATGAAAGGATTGCTTTTTTAATTGTTAAAATTATATTTTTAGCTTGACAAAAAAAGCCGGGGGGGGGGGGTATAATATATTTTAGAGAAGAGGTATATGTTTATGAAAAACAATGTGATAATTCATGGTTACACTGGTTGGTATGCAGCCAAACCTAAAATTGATATTTATATTAAAGGAGAATTAATTGGCCAAGTGTCATATCAGGATACATTTGAATTTAATGTGGAAGAAGATACAGAAATATTATTCAAATGTTCTGTTCGTAAAACTAAAATAAAAGTTTATAAAGATAAGAAAAATATTATTTCCTTAGAATTTAATCGTTTTTGGGGCACATTAAATGCTAAATATAAAGGGGAATAATAATGCAAGAAAATGTAATAATTAAGTTTAATCTTGACTATGAAGTAAGTATTTATGCGGATAACAATCTTCTAGGGAAATCTGGATATCAAGACACTTTTAAATGTTTAGTGGAAAATGATGCTTTATTAACTTTTAAAAAAGGTACTAAAAAAGCTATGATAAAAGTATTTAAAGATAAAGAAAACAAAATAGCCGTAGGATATAGCACTACTGGCCAATTAAAAGCTAGTTATTGGGAGGAAAAAGAAGAACCTGAAGTTACATCAGAAAAAACTAATAAAGAAGAGAAAACCGAAAATAAAGAAATAAATAATAATGTTTCAAATGCCAATAATCCAAATAATCAAAATAGCTCGGATACAATGTCTACAATTATTGGTATATTAGTTATATTAGCTATCGTATATGGTGTTTATAATTTTGGAAAAGGAATATTTAGTGACAATGATTCTAAAACTAGTACTACAGAAAAAGAGGAAACTAAAGAAGATAAAGAAAGAAATGCTAGATACCAAATAGCTGCTTTAATAAAAGAAGCGGATAGTAAATATATCTATTTATATAATACTTACTCTATTGGTAAAATTACATCTGCTAATTGTTCTCACGCCGAAAATGAATATGATAATAATGGAAGATACTTAATGAGATGTTCTTATACTTATAATCCTAAAAATGGAGCTGGAAGTACTATGTTAGATCGAGAGCACAAGGGCGATGTTTATGCTTTATATATGGATAATGATGACGGAACTTTTGCTTATAGATTTGGACACGCTGGTACTGCATATAAAGATAAATTTAAGTCTGATTATTGTTGGGGTAAAGATAAATCTTTAAAATTTGATTGTAAGAAATAAAGCTGTAAAATATTATAGCTTTTTCTTTTTGTTTTAGTGAAAATTTGCTATAATAATAAAGAAAGAGTTGATAATATGCCAAACTTAAGTTATTTAATTAAAAGAGCTGCCAATATGGATTATAAAAATATGTTTAATAAAATTAATAATATTCATAAAAAGACAGGGAAAAGTCGTATAAGTATATTTAATGATATGCGTGAATGTGCTGTTAAATATGGCGCTGGTTATAGTGATTATGATCTTTTTGAAATGTATAATTTAAGTGATGCTGAACGTGATACTTATATTACTAGAGGTCGCAACAATGATTTAATAATTAAATATAATAATCAAGACTATGGTCATATTTTCCGCAATAAAGTAGAATTTAACACTAATTTTAATGAATTTATCAAAAGAGATTTCATCGAGGTTAATACTGCTAAAAAAGAAGATGTTCTTAAATTCATGAAAAAACATAAAAAATTTATGGCTAAACCTGTAACAGGTACTTGTGGTAAAGGAATCGAAAAAATAAATATTAAGGATTATAATTCTTTAGAAGACATCTATTCATATTTAATAGGGGAAGGTATGAACTTTGAACTTGAAGAACTAATAATCCAAAGTGACGCTGTAAATGAAATTTATGCTTGTTCTATCAATACAGTGCGTATTGTAACTATATTAGACGATAACAACGTTCCTCATGTAATATGCGCTTACTTCCGAATAGGTAATGGCAAATATGTTGATAATTTTAATAGTGGTGGTATGGTCGCTCCTGTAAATGAAGAAACTGGTGAAGTAATCGATAAAGCTATTGATAAACAGAAAAATTTATATGCTGTTCATCCAGCTACTAATGCTAAAATAAAAGGCTTCAAATTCCCTGAATGGGAAAGTGCTTTAAAAATGGTTAAAGAAGCTTCATTTAAGGTTCCAGAAATGCGCTATATTGGTTGGGATGTATGTTTTTCTGCCTCAGGTCCTGTTTTAGTAGAAGGCAACGAATATCCTGGTCATGATATCTATCAGCTTCCTGAACATACTCACGATAAAATTGGAATTTGGCCTAAATTTACTAAAGCTTTTAAAGATCAAAAATAGACATCCTAATATTATAAAATTTACCAAAAAAACTTCATATTTTTAGTAGACAAACAACTATTATTTATTTATAATAATAGCTAATTATTGATTGGAGGAATTACACTTGAAAATAGAAAAAACATTACCAGTAATGCTTCTTAAAGGTTTAATCATATTTCCCAATCAAGAAGTAAAAGTTGAATTAAATAACAATATAAGTAAAGATGTTGCTACTATAGCTACTAAAAATTATAATCGCAATATTCTTATTATAACTCCTCGTAATCAAGTAGAGGAAACACCAGAAGTAAATGATCTTCCCGAAGTTGGCGTAATATGCAAAATCAAAAGTCGTATTGAACTGCCAAACGGTAATGTTAGAGTAACCATCAAGGGTATTTCCAGAGCTAAAATTTTAGAACTTAGAAATAGTCAAAACAATGAAAATATTTTAGAAGCTAAAGTAACTGAAATTGATTTACCAAATTTAGATGAAGTAGAAAAACAAGCAACAATTCGTAAATTAAATGAACTAATAAAAGAGTACGTTTCAAGCTCATCACATGTCTCTAACAGCATTATAAATACTATTAAAACAATTGATGATTTATCTCGTCTTACAGATACTATTTGCTCATTTATCCCTTTAACTTTTTCTAAAAAACTAGCCTATATAGAAGAAATAAATTATTTATATCGTGCTAAAAATTTACTTAAAGATATCAAAATAGAATTAGAAGTAATAAAATTAGATGATAAAATTGAAGCCGATCTTCAAAATAGTTTAGAAGAAAATCAAAAAGAATTTATATTAAAAGAAAAAATCAGAATTATTGAACAAGAATTAGGGAAAGATCCTAGTAATGACAATAATGAATATGTAACTAAACTAAACAATCTAAAATTACCTAAAAGCATTCATAAAAAGATATTAGGTGAAATAAAAAAACTAGAATATACTAGCGATATTTCACCTGAAAATGCTATGATACACAATTACTTGGATTGGATTTTAAACCTTCCTTGGCACAAAGAAGATTTTGAAAATAACAATATTGATGATATAAAAGATAAATTAGATAAAAATCATTATGGTCTAGAAAAAGTTAAAAATCGTATTTTAGAATATGTTGCTCTTAAAAATAACAACAAAGAAATTAAAAGTCCAATTATATGTTTAGTAGGTCCTCCAGGTGTAGGTAAAACTAGCATAGCAAGAAATATAGCTACTGCCTTAAATCGAAAATTTTATAAAATAAGCGTTGGTGGTTTAAATGATTCTTCTGAACTAATGGGGCATAGAAGAACATACATGGGTTCCAACCCCGGCAGAATTATCCAAGGTCTTAAAAAATGTGAAAGTAAAAACCCTTTATTTCTTATCGATGAAATAGATAAACTAACAATTAATCATAAAGACGATCCTTCAAGTGTTTTATTAGATATATTAGATAAAGAACAAAATAGCGAATTTATAGATAATTATATTGAAGAACCATTTGATTTATCTAAAATATTCTTTATTTTAACTGCTAATAATATAGATAACATTCCTGATCCTCTAAAAGATCGCCTTGAAATAATTAATTTATCTAGTTATACAGAATACGAGAAAATTGATATCGCCAAAAAATACTTAATTCCTAAAATATTAGACGAAAATAAAATTGATAACAAGATCATTTCTATCAGTGATGACATGTTAGCATACTTAATTTCTGCTTATACAAACGAAGCTGGTGTTCGTGAATTATATCGAGCATTAGAAAGTATTATTAGAAAATTAGTAGTATTAGGGCGAATTGGTGAACGTACAAAAATCAGTAAAATTAGATTGAAAGAATATTTAGGCATACCTAAATTTAGTCAGTTAGAAAACAAAAAACACGAATTTATTGGTCGAGTAAATGGCCTTGGTGTAACTAATCACGGAGGAATTGTAATGCCAATTGAATCTTGTATTTTTGAAGGAAAAGGCAATTTCACAATTACTGGTATGTTAGGCAAGACTATGGAAGAATCAACTAACGTCGCCTTAAGCTATATTAAATCACATAAATTTAAGTTTAATTTAGATGATTTCTTCTTTAATATCAAGGATATCCATATTCATTTTCTTGAAGGAGCTATCAAAAAAGATGGTCCTAGTGCTGGTATTGCTATTATAACTAGTATATTAAGTTTACTTTTAAATAAAAAAATAAATAATTCTATTGCTTTTACTGGCGAAATTTCCTTAAATGGCGACATTTTAAAAGTCGGAGGCATTAAAGAAAAAATAATTGGTGCTTATAATAATAACATTGCTAAAGTCTATATACCTTATGACAATGAATATGATTTAGAGGAAATTCCTGAAGAAATAAAGCAAAAAATAGCTATAGTTTTAATAAAAAATTATAATGAAATATATGAAGAATTATTTTTAGAGTCCTAAAGACTCTTTTTTTGTCTATAAAATGACAAAATTATCTTATTTCATACTAGTTAATTTAAAAGAGTGATATAATTTAATATGGAGGTATTTATGAAAATAAAAGACGCACTAAATATCAATAACGCCAAATTAATATGTGGTGATATAAATACAGATTTAAATAATTTTTCCTATGATACCAGAACAATCACAACTGGTTCGACATTTTTAGGAATTAAAGGTGAGACTGTAAACGGTAGTAAATTTTATGAAGAAGCACTAAAAAAGGGAGCTAAAACTTGTATATTATGTGACATTAAACTAGATGAAACAATTATTTCTCAATATCCTAATGCAAACATAATTTTAGTTGATGACACCTTAAATTTTATTATTGAACTAGCCAAACAATTCCGTAAATCTTTAAATATTCCCATTATTGCTATAACAGGAAGTGTTGGTAAAACATCTACTCGTAACATTATCGCTGATGTTTTATCTGCTAAATATAAAGTATTAAAAACTAGTGGTAATCTAAATACTAATATAGGCCTTGCTATAACTATTCTATCAATAACTGATGAAGAAATAGCTGTTCTAGAAATGGGTATGAATCATTTAGGTGAAATAAGCGAATTAAGTAATATCGCTAAACCTAATATAGCTGTTATTACTAATGTTGGTACAGCCCATATTGGTAATCTAGGAAGTCGTGAAAATATATTAAAAGCAAAACTAGAAATATTAGAAGGCTTATCTGGTCCTATAATAATTAATAATGACAATGATTTATTAAATGCTTGGCATAAAGAAGCAAATATTGGAAACAAAATTATAACAGTTGGTATTGATACTTCAAGCGATTACACTGCAAACAATTTAAAATATCATAAAAATGGTAGTAGTTTCACTATAAATAATGACCTTATAGATATTAATGTAATAGGTAAGCATTTTATATACAATTCACTAATTGCTTATGCTATCGCTGATCTTTATAACCTTGATAAAGAAAATGTTATTAATAAATTAAAAAACATTCCTTTAGAGCCTAGCCGAATGGAGCTTATTAATAATAACGATATGACAATTATTGATGACACCTATAATTCAAGTTACGATTCTGTATATTATTCACTTGAAGTATTATCGTCATTTAGCAATCGTAAAATAGCTGTATTAGGGGACATTCTAGAATTAGGCTCATTTGGCCCTGAAATTCATCACAATATTGGACCTTTACTTGTTAAAAATAATATAGATATATTAATAACAATAGGCGATCTTGCTAAAAATATTAATGAAAGCGCTATACAATATGGGTTTAATCCACACAATTCATTGCACTTTGATAGTAATATTGAAGCAATAAATTTCATAAATAATAATAAGCAAAAAAATGATACTATTTTAGTTAAAGCTAGTCATGGCATGAATTTTATTGAAATAGTAATCAATATTAAGGAGTAAAAAATGAAATTAGGCATAATTTTTGGTGGTTCTTCTAATGAACATGAAGTATCGGTAGTTTCAGCTACATCCATAATTAAAAATTTAGATAAAAACAAATATAATATAACTCCAATATACATGGATAAAGAAAATAATTTTTATGAGTGGTTAGATAGTGTTGAAAAAATACCAATCTTCAAAATAGGTGAACTTCCTACTAATTTAAAACCAATAAATAACATTTTTGAATATGTAAAAAAGTTTGATTTAATATTTATTATGATTCATGGTAAAAATGGTGAAGACGGCATTTTAAGTACTATATTAGACTTTTTAAATGTTAAATATGTTGCCAATAAAGTTGGAGCAAGTATTATTACTATGGATAAAATATATACCAAAGAAATATTAGAAAGTAACAATATTAAAACATCCAAATATATTTATTTTACTAAATACAATAACGAATATTTATATAAAGATTCAAGCTTATCTTTTAGAGAAATAAAAGATATCATAAACAATACTTTAACATACCCTCTATTTATAAAACCTGCCAATAGTGGCTCTTCTATTGGTGTTACCAGAGTTAATAATAAAGAGGAGCTAGAAAATGCCATTTTATTAGGTTTAGAAATTGACAATCGTATTTTAGTTGAAGAGGGGATTATCGGTAAAGAAGTGGAATGTGGCATATTAGAACAAAATGGTCAAATTATAGCTTCGCGAGTTGGAGAAGTAAAAGCTGCTGATACTTTTTATAGTTTTGATGCCAAATATACCAATAGTGAAAGTATCACTGTAATTCCTGCCAATATAAACTCTGAAATAGAAACAAGAATAAAAGAGTTAGCCATAAAGGTATTTAAAGTATTAAACTGTCATGGATATAGTCGTTGTGACTTCTTTGTAACTAACAATAACGAAATTTTATTAAATGAGATTAATACTATCCCAGGATTTACTGAAATCAGCATGTATCCCAAACTTTTTGCCGCCAGCGGAATTTCTTATTCTGATCTGTTAGATATAATAATCAATGAAGCCATAAATCGCTAACAAAGTAATAGCCGTGTCGATTTTTGTCGAACGGTTTTTCTTGATATTTAAATGATTAAAAGCTAAAATAAAAAGCGTAGTTCTGGATTAAACCTACACTCCTAAATATAAAATGCAATAATTAGTAAACTTATTTAAAAAATTCAGAACTACCTGCTTTAAGCAGCTAATGTATATGCAAGAATAGATGCAATTACACTTGCAACCATTACTATTAACATAGCCCAAGCAAAAATCTTTTTTGTTCTTTTATTCATTTTTAATCACCATCTCTTTAAAATCTACAATTATAATTTATCATATTTTAAGTAATTTTTCAATATAATTTAATAGGTGATTTAAATGAACATTATTGGGACAAGCATTAAAAATCATAAAAATTTATTAAAGTTTCTAATTACATTTATTATTTTAGGAATTTTAATAAGTTTTTTATTATTTAACAAGTTTGAGAATAAAGATATAATTATAAGTATTAAAAATATCGAAGAGCATTTACAAAATAACCATATCAATTTTCTTATAGCCCATTTTACTACTATTTCTATCATGCTTACAAGTTCACTAACTATTATTGGCGTAATTGTTTTCCCAATCTATTTCCTGTATGAAATAATTTCTATTAACTACAATATTTTAATTTTTATTAAAGCCTATCATTTTGCTGGTCTTATTTATGGTATACTATACAATTTTCTTACTAAATTTGTTTTTTTACTTCTTTTAATATTATTATTTAAAAAAGTAATTAATATTATCAAAGCCATATTTAATAGCAATGAAACCATTACCTTATATAGTCTAAATAAAAACATCAAAGCTATCATTTACTTAATTATAGCCCTTATTATAAATGACTTCCTAATATACTTGTTTGCCTCTAAAATATTAGAAAAACTGTTATTTATTATCAAATAACAAAAAACTTAAATTATATAAAATTTATAATGTTCAAGTTTTATAATAAATTAAAATATGTTATAATAAAATCGTGATGTATATGAAAAAAGTTATTGTTGGTATAAGTGGAGGTGTAGACTCTGCTGTTGCAGCCTTATTATTAAAAAATGCTGGTTATGAAGTAGAAGGACTATTTATGCGCAATTGGGATTCCATGATTAATAATGATCTTTTAGGTAATCCTAATTTAAACGAATCAATTTGTCCTCAAGAACAAGATTATAATGATGCCTTAAAAGCTTGTGAAATATTAGGTATCAAGCTTCATCGCGTAGACTTTATCAAAGAGTACTGGGACTATGTTTTTACTTATTTTTTAGAAGAATTAAAAAAAGGACGTACACCTAATCCCGATTTATTATGTAATAAATTTATAAAATTTGATTTATTTAAAAAAGAAGCTTTTAAGCTAGGTGCTGACTATATTGCAACGGGTCATTATGCTAAAATAAAAAACGGTTCTTTATATCGCGCTAGCGACAATAATAAAGATCAATCTTATTTTTTAGCTTATGTACCAAAGAAACAATTAGAAAACATATTGTTTCCTATTGGCGACTATAACAAACCTGAAATTAGAGAAATAGCTGCTAAAGCAAATTTAAATGTAGCTACCAAAAAAGACTCAACAGGCATTTGTTTTATTGGTGAACGTCATTATCAGGAATTTGTCCATAATTACTTAAAACCTAACCCAGGAAATATAATAAATGTCGAAACTAATAAAATTATCGGTAGACATAATGGGTTAATGAATTATACTATTGGGCAACGCAGAAACGTCGGATTAAGTGGAAATTCTATCAGACACTATGTATGCGGCAAAAACGTCGCTAAAAATATTCTCTATGTAGCTTTTGGCGATAGTAAATACTTATATAGTGATTCTTGTACTTTAGACAATATTAACTTACTTGAAGAACTGCCTCCTAAATTAACAGCTAAATTCCGCTACCGTGGAGAAGATATCCCTATAGAAATTGAAAATATATCTGCAAATGAAATAAAAATAAAATATCCTGGCCTAGCAAAATCCGTAACTCCTGGTCAAGCATGTGTATTTTATGATGGTGAAAAATGTTTGGGATGTGGGTTTATCAAGGATGTTTTCAAGGAAGGGGAGAAGCTTTGGTATTTATCTTAAACAATTATTTAACTATTTACTTGACATTCAAGTGTTAAGTACATTATAATTAAAGTGTAAATAATAAAGGAGATAAAAAATGAATAACTTAAATGAATTATTACAAGAATTAGGAATATCTAAAGTCAGACTTGCTAAATATTTAAATGTTTCAAGACAAATGGTTTATAATTATTTAGAACTTGAAGATATTAATAAATGGCCAAAAGAAAAGAAAATACTTTTATTAAAATTGTTAGATATTGAAGATGGTGACGAAGGCACAATAAGCAGCATTAAAATCACTACAGATTATTTAATGGCCGTAGAAAACAGACTTAATCAAGGCGTTAAAAACTCTAGCGATATGGATAATTATTTCGATATGAAAGGTCTAGAAAAAGAAGAGCAAACTTTAATCGCTGATATTACTTATTTATTAAAGGAAAAATTATTAGATGATAGTAAAAAAGAAGAAAACTTTCAAGCTATTACATACTTATATCACATGCTACAATCAATCGATAATGTTCCTGAAATAAAGTATATTTTAGGGTATATGTCTAAAACTACTGGATTTATAAGTCCTGATGACTACGCTTTTGATGAAGATCACCAATTTATATTTGAAGGAATTCTATATTCTGCATTGACGCTATATAATAACGGTGGAGCAAGCCGCAGTAAACTTGCTGAAAGCCATAAAAGATTTGTTCAAGAAATCGAACAAAAAAAGGAAGAAAAATTAAGCAGAACTCAACAACTAAATACAATTAAAATTCAAGCATTAAGAGAGCTTGGATATAACCAAATTAATGAACAAAACGCTGCTGAAATCTTTGAAAAAATAGCAGAAATTCAATCACGCAAAGTCTAAAGAGAAAGAGTGCAGTAAATGAAAAAAAGAAACAAATTAGAATGGCCTATAGTAATTATTATTATAGTAGCCATATTATTAGTAGCAGCAATTTTCTTTATCGGTGACAAAAAGTTAGATTTAGAAAGTGATGAAATAAAGAACTTATATAGTTATTTAGGAGAGGTAGATATATATCGTTGTGGTGGTTTAATCACTTACAACGATAACGAAACAACAAAAGAAGATATCTCTTCCGAAAACTCCTTATGTAACGCTTATTACAACACTAACGAAAATAAACTTAAAACAAATAGTATTGAAAGTACAGATACTAACTCTAATAAAATTAAAATATGCAAAGTAGGGGATAAAACAACTATTGCAGCAAATGAAGATTCTAATGAATGTACATACAACACTATTTCTAAAGAAGATTTAAACGAAACATACAAAAAAATCTATGGCGAAGACATAAAAACATATGAAGAAAAATTTCAAATATCTGATTCTAAAACTTGTTATTTAGAAGGGGAGACATATTATTGCGGGGAGGCAGAAACCTACACCTACTCTCTTGGAAATGATGCTACAATCTACCGTTTAATGGATAAAGCTTTAAAAACTCATAATGGTAAGATCACAATCACAGATTATTTTTTAAAAATTTCAAGTAATAAATGTTATGCATCTAATAACAGTACAAATGAATTAACAACGTGTTCTGAAGAAATAACAAGTGGCAAAAAAATCGATGCTGAATTAATTAAAAAATATGGTAGTCTATATAAACATACTTTTGTAAAAGATGCTAATGAAAATTACTATTGGAATAAAAGTGAAAATGTTCGTACATATCAAACATATACTGAAAAATAGAGCTTTATTAAGGCTCTTTTTATATGATATATATATTATAACCTTATTAATATATTAAATAATGATATACGTACGCATATTTAACCTTATTTAAATTTATAATAAGGTTATAACGCACAGAAATTTTTTTAATGAATTACAAGTTTTTTAAATTTAAAATTTTTCTAAATAACTTGTTGCTAATTGTTGTACCAATAAACACCTTTAACAACAATACAATGCTATACAAATTTAAAGCCATTATTAAATCAAAAAGCATGTTTTTTATCCAAAAATTATAATTCGCAAAATATATATTATGTTAACTAGTGCTTCGAAAACTCAAATAAATTGAATTTAAAACCATACTATTCTATAAATCTAATAATTATATTAATAATATCATCACCATAATTAGAAACTTTAAATTCTCCAAAACCATTTATACTTAATAGTTCATTTTTAGATTTAGGCAATAACTTTATTATATTATCTAATTGCTCATTAGTAAAAATGAAATACGGCTTTACATTATATTCATTAGATTTATTTAATCTATATTTTTTTAATTCTTCTTTCAAAATTGACAAATCAGCTACACTACTTTGAATTAAATATTTATTATATTTAGTACTATACTGTGCAGCTTTTTTGATATTATAAAATTCAAAAAAATTAGCAAAACTTTCAATAGCCAACTTCTTATATTCACAAGTATTAATTACGTTTTTAATATAAGCACTAATTTCATCGGCTCTTATTATTTTGTCTTTAATATTTTTAGGTGCATAATATTTTTTTATAATTGTTTTAGGATTGACAAAAACAACAATTGATTCAATATTTTGCTTAATGGTAGAATTAAAGAACAACTTTCCTAAAAACCCTTTTTTTGAATATATCATATCAGATATCAATTCTATATGTCTTTCGTTTTGAGTTATAGGTGAATACATACCTTCATTTTTGCCGTTGTAATGCCTAATAAAGTTTCCTTCATTATTAATTGTAACATCTCCAATAATATTTTTGCACTCAATTACAAATATTTTATAGGCAGTAACTACAATAAAATCTATTTGAACACTTAAATCATTATATTCATAATATACATCATGAAAAATATACATAGGAATACTACTGTTTTGTAACTCAAATAAGATTTTTCTTTCTCCTAATAATCCGATTTCTAAAAATTTAATATCTTTTTCTAATATTAATTTGCCTTCCTCATTAACTTTAGGCAGAAGCAATTTTAATTCTTTTATTTGATTTTCTATAGTTTTTCCGTCAACTACTAAAGTTGGTACAAGTTTATTAAACAAGTTCATATAAAAACCTCTTTCTATATACATTGTACCATATTTTAATCATTTAAAACATAAAATAATTAAAGAGTATTAAAATAACACCTATCAAAAATCCTAAATACAACCACCCTTTTAAGTTATAATTCTTAGTTTTTGGAAGTATTACTTCAATAGCTAAAGTAATCATTATACCCCCTACTAACACTAATATTATACTAATTAAAGAATCAGTTATATAATTGCTTAAAAATATATAAGCAATTATTGCTCCAATAGGTTCAGCAATGCCCGATAAAAAAGTCTTCATTAAGGCTTCTTTTTTTGATTTAGTCGCATAATAAATAGGTACAGCTATACTAATTCCCTCTGGTATATTATGAAAAGCTATAGCAACAGCTAATTTTATTCCTAAACTCATATCTTTATAAGAACTCATAAATGTAGCTATTCCTTCAGGAAAATTATGTAATATTAAAGCTAACATATTAAGTATGCCTAACTTATATAAATCATTTTTATTAGTTTCAGCTCGAGCAATAAGTTTATTTAAACCTTTAATTAAAACAACTCCCGTAATAAAAGCTAAAACAGAATAAATTATACCCCTACTAATTCCATAACTAGAAAGAAGTATATATGTTGATTCAGGAATTAAATCAGTTATACTAATACCAATCATTATTGCTAACGAAAAAGCAAGCGATGCTGTGATAAATTTATTAATATTTCTATCTTCAAATCTGAAAAAAATTACTAATCCACCTATTATAGTAGATAAACCAGCAATAGTTGAAACAAGTAAAGCCCCTATTATTTCCATATAATCACCAATTAATTATATGAATAAAAAAAGAATACTAGTATATCATTACGCTAAATATTCTTGTTTAGTAATTAAATAGCTTTTAATCTTGCCTTCTATACCAGGCACTTCAAACACATTTTCTAATTTAAAATTACATTTTTCAAGAACTCTTGCTGAAGCATCATTAGCTTCCATAACAAATCCTCTAAAATTACCAGTTTTTATTTCTTGAAAAGCATAATCTATCATAAATGGTAACACTTCGGTATAAATACCTTTATTCCAATATTTTTTATTAATATATACTGTAAACTCAAATGAATCTTCATTATATAAATCCAGCTTAATTAAAAATACACCTAAAAATTCATTAGTCTTTTTATTTATAATTGCAAAAGGATATTTAGTACCATTTTTTAAGCCATTTAAATAGTCTTCTAAAAGCATTTTAGTATCATCTATACATTTATGCCTATTCATATTTAAATAAGCCGTAGTCTCAATATCACTCAAAATTTCATATATCTCATCTAAATCTTTTATCGAAATATCTCTTAATATAAATCTTTCTGTTTTAATATTATTCATTACTAATCACCTAACTCATATATTTTATAATATTCTTCTTTAATATAATCTTTATCTTTAACTAAATTATGAAGTTCATTTAATTTGTTTTGTTTATCATTATCTAAATAAAATGTAAGATATCCTTTTTCACCATCTTTTTCAATTATCCATTTATAAGCTTTATCAAACTCTTTTTCAAAAGTGCTTAAATCTTCATTAGGATATTTTGCTTTTATTCCAAGATGTGTTCTAACAAGTATTTCTCTTAAACTAATACTTTTATCTGCATCAGCAATAATCTTACCGTAAACACTTGATGGCATATCTTTCCCACTAGCACGGTGTTCTAACACAGCATCAGCAATAATTCTTATTTCTTCTTCATTAAACCATCTTCTTAAATTATTATCATTTAAAACAAATTCTTTTGAAGCTGTGTGATGGTTAGTTCTCCCATTTAAAAGCCCTATATCGTGATAAGCGGCAACAGCGTATACTACATTTAAATTAATATTTTCCAGTTTTAATCTTAATGCAAGATCTAGACTATCCCTTATAACTGGAAGAATATGATTTTTTAAATTATGACCTTGATCAACCTTATCATATAAATGAAAGATATTATTTTCTATATATTTTTTTAAATCATTATTTATCATTAGAACTCAAATAAACTTCTAGCTCTT
Source organism: uncultured Mycoplasma sp. (assembly GCA_947646115.1). GTDB lineage: Bacteria > Bacillota_I > Bacilli_A > RF39 > UBA660 > Caccenecus. The sequence goes on along the minus strand of CANSFH010000020.1, from coordinate 7,150 downwards.
TCTTAAATAATAAAGTATCATATTCTTCAGCTAACTCTACTTCAAAAGCCAGGTCATTAACACTAATTTCTTTAATATCACTAATTGTTTTTCCAAGTTGAAAAAATCTTATCTTTTTCTTTAATTCCATAGCTAACTTTAGCTCGTGATAACAACCATTAGAAATAATACCAAATTGCCATACTTCTGTAGCTAAATAAATAAGATTATTGTTAGCTCTTACTGTTAACTTTCTATCAACCATATCATTCATAAAATAATCCCAATTAGTAAAAGGATTAAGCGGCAACATTCCATTATTTAAAACATATGCTGAAATCATTTTTGTAGCATAAAAATTATGTTTAGAATGAGCTGTATAAACAGAATTAATTTTACTAGTTACATCTATCATAGTAACCTCCAATTTATATTTACTTATTAAAATAATTATATCACACTAATACTAATAAAACATTAAAAATCAAATAAAAAGAGCAACAAAATTACCCTTTAAATTATTATATCACTTTTACATTAACAGCTCTTGATTTATTTTTATCTTTAGGATCTTGTTCTATATCAAAAGAAACTTTTTGTCCTTCAGTAAGTGTTTTATATCCATCAGTTAATATCACTGAAAAATGTACAAATACATCTTTTTTAGTAGCATCATCAAGTATAAATCCAAAACCTTTTTCACTATTAAAGAATTTCACTATTCCTGTACTCATCATCTATCCTCCTTACATAACATTTCCATAAGACCATTATTATATAAGAAAAATAAAATAATATCTAACCGAAATACATTAATACCATACCATTTTTAATAATAAATGTAAATACTTTTATTAAATTTCTTTATTTACTTTACCATCTGATAACAATAATCTTTCAAATAAAGAAGTATCTAACTGTCTTCTTAATTCACGAACACTCCAATTCGAATTGATACACTATTTTCATAAAAATTACTTTTATATTTATCTTGAATGATCATCAATTGGAGATAATGAGACCAAGATAATTTTTCACTCAATTTCTTCATAATTAGGATATGCTTTATAACAGACCCTCATATATTTTAGATTAGAAACAGAATAGCCTTACCTACTAATTACTTAATCTTGAAATCAATAAAACTATTCATTATAAGTCTTATATCTTCCATCTTGTTTTTCGTTTCTAAATCGCTATAATTAAATCTATCAATTAAAATATTTATATAATTATTGTTTTTAACAATCTCATAAGACTCTTTAAAATTCAAATCAAATATAAACGCTAATACGCAAACCCAATAATCAAGCAAAGTCACTCTGTCATGTATATCTATGCATTTCTTTGCTATTACAGTATTATAAACTTTATACGATAATTTAGAATCTTCCTATATCATGCAACAATGCAATCAGTTCTGCTAAACAAACATCTTCTTCTGATAAATTTAATTTTCTAGCTATTGTTATAGCGTTATCAACTACATGATATGTATGAACCACCTTTAAATTAAAACCTGGCGTATCTTTATCTCCATATCTATTTAAAAATTCTTTAAACGCAATTCTAGCCTTTTGAATATCTATCATTTCTTGTCACCACACAAACCTTTCATAACAATTCATTTATCTCTCCAATACCACCATTTTAATTTTTCTGGATCATAAATAGTATTTTCAGCATAATAAACTGCCATTCTAAATACATATAATTGACATCTATCTTCTTGTCTTTTCTTATATATAGAATCTAGTAAATATAAATCTTCTGGATCTTTTCCAACTAAATCTTCTACACATGTAATCCCAATATTTATTAAATCTTGTTTAGTATTTTTACCTATATAAGGTATTGTAATTAAATCAGTTTTCATCAAAATACCTACTTTCAAATCTAACTTATTATAACATATTAAATCATAATATAACAATAAACCATCGCCAATTATTACCATAAAACTTAATTAAAAAATAGGAATTTTAAATAGTAATGTTGCCATAATAATAGTGGGAGGTAAAAGAGAATGAAAAAAGAAAATAAAAATTCTAGAAACCAAAATAATAGAAATTCTAGAGATTGTTCAAGAAACAATAGAAACGAAAGTTCAAGAAGTTCAAAAAGTTCTAGAAGTAATAGAGAAGCTCGTTAATTTAAAAAGAGTTAATAAAGAAGTCACGGTTTAATTGTGGCTTCTATTTTTTTAACATTGGATGTTTATCATATTCCCTTTCCAGTTTTTCATTAGTTAAATGCGTATATATTTGAGTTGTAGCAATATCACTATGTCCAAGTAATTCTTGAACAATTCTAAGATCTGCTCCATTATTTAATAAATGAGTTGCAAACGAATGCCTAAGTATATGAGGACTTATATTCTTTTTAATCCCCTTTTCTTCACATAATTTTTTTAAATATTTAAAAAAAGCTTGTCTTGTAATTCTCGTATGCCTACTACTAATAAATACATATTCGCTATCATGAATACCTAAAAGTTCTCCTCTTCCATAATTTATATATTCATTTAACGCTTTTAAAGCTACACTATTAATTGGCACAAGCCGTTCTTTACTGCCCTTTCCAAAAACTTTTACCATTTCATCTTCTAAATACAAATTATGCATTTTTAAATCACACAATTCACTAATTCTAAGTCCTGATGCATAAAGCAATTCTAGCATAGCCTTATTTCTTAAATCATATGCTGTACTAGTACGAATATCCAAAAGCTTATCTACTTCTTCAATTGTCAAATAAACTGGCAATTTTTTTTCCAATTTAGGCATTTTAATTCCTTCACACGGATTAATTGTAATTATATTTTCATTACATAAATATTTATAAAAATTATTAATAGTTGTTAAATAATGAGCAATAGTTCTAGCTTTTTTTTCTTTATTACTTCTTAAATATTCTTGAATATCTTCTTTTTTTAAATAAATTACATTTTTTCCTTCAAAATATTTAGCCAACATAATTAAATCATAAAGATAAGAATTACGGGTATTTCTTGAAGCACTATATTCTGTAAATAAATATTCTTTTGCATATTTTTCCAGTTCAGGATTATGCTTAAATATATTATCAAAATCTTCTTTCTTCATCATATCACTCTATCTAAAAAGATTATATCACTTATTATTAAAAAAACTCAAGTTAAACATTGAAAATTACATCTTAAATCTTTATCAAAGATATGTTATAATCAATGTAAAGGAGAATTATTATGGATCTACTAGCAAATAAACTACGACCTACAAAATTAAGTGAAGTTATTGGTCAAAAACATCTTATTGGCGAAAATAAAGTTATTTCCAATTTAGTTAAAAATGGCAAAATATTTTCCATGATTCTCTATGGTAAACCAGGTATAGGTAAAACAAGTATCGCAAATGCTATCATAAGTGAATTTAATATACGTTCTAAATTTCTAAATGCCACAACTAATAATAAAGCTGATTTTGATATAGCTATTGAAGAAGCTAAAATGTATGGTGAAATGATTCTTGTAATCGATGAAATTCATCGCATGAATAAAGATAAACAAGATATTTTACTACCTCATATTGAATCTGGTTTAATAATACTTATAGGACTTACAACTTCTAATCCATATCATAAAATAAATCCTGCTATTAGAAGCAGATGTTCAATTTACGAATTAAAAGAACTATCAAATGAAGATATAATTGAAGGCTTAAAAAGAGCTTCCAAAGAATTACCTGATATCAAAATAGATGATGAAGCTTTAAACTATATTGCTACCCTTTCTAGTGGCGACTTTCGTTCTGCTATAAACACTTTAGAAATCAGTTATTATGCAACAAGTAATCATAAAGTAACTATTGAAGATATCAAAAATGTAAATGATAAGCCTGTTTTCTTTCATGATAAAAATGAGGATGGTCATTATGCAGTTTTAAGTGCCTTTCAAAAATCCATTCGTGGCAGTGATGTTGATGCTTCTCTTCATTATTTAGCAAGACTACTAGTTGCAGGTGATCTTGATAGCATCTACCGTAGAATGAGCGTTATCGTATATGAAGATATTGGTCTTGCCAATCCTGGCATGGGACCTAAAGTTATGGCTGCTATTGCCGCTGCAGAACAAGTTGGGCTTCCAGAAGCTATAATTCCTTTAGGTGTAGTAGTAACTGAACTAGCTCTTTCTCCTAAAAGTAATAGTGCATATCTAGCCATTAATGAAGCTGTAAGTGATATTAATAAAGGATTATCTGGTAGTATCCCTAGACATCTAATTAATCCTAGCAGTGATTATTTATATCCCCATAATTATAAAAATGATTATGTTGAACAAACTTACTTACCAGACAAATTAAAAAACAAAAAATATTATCATCAAAAGAATAATAAATATGAAATGAATTTATCTAAATTATATGAAGAAATGAGGAATAACAAATGAATATAAGTATCATAGGAACTGGCATTTATGGTACAGCTTTAGCTCTTAATATTGCCAAAAACAATCACAAAATTACCATGTGGAGCGAAAATGAAACTTTAGTAAAGGATTATCAAATAACTCATAAGCTACCCTTCATAGATAAAAAAACACCCAATAACATAAACATCACCAATAATATATCAGAAGCGCTAGAAAATACTGATTTAATAATTATGGTTCCTGCCGCTAAATTTGTTCGTCAATTATGCTATGATATGAAAAAACATTTTAATATTTTAACTCCTGTTTGTATAGCTAGCAAAGGAATTGAAAATAATACATGTAGTTTTTTATCTGATATTATTAAAAGTGAATTAAAAGCCAAACATATAGCTGTAATATCAGGTCCAACATTTGCCATAGATATGATTAATAACGAACCTTGTGCTTTAACTTTAGCTACAACTAGTAAAAAAGCTATCAAAACCATTATATCAGCATTCAATAATGAACATTTAAAATTTCGCATTAATAGTGACTTGTACGGCACCGCCCTTTGTGGAAGTATCAAAAACGTTATAGCAATAGCATCAGGCATTCTAGAAGGTCTTGGTTATAAAGAATCTACCCGAGCATTTTTAATTACTGAAGCACTTCATGATATTAAAGAACTTCTTTATAAAATGGAATGTAATCCTAAAACTATTCTTTCTTTTGCAGGCCTTGGCGATTTAATATTAACATGTTCTAGTTCTAAAAGTAGAAACTATCAATTTGGTATTCTTTTAGGGAAAAATACTTCTAAAAAAGATATAGACACTTATTTAAATAACAACACTGTAGAAGGTTATTATACTCTTCTATCAATTAAAGAACTAACCAAAAACAGAAAAATAAAAATGCCTATTATTAATGTAATATATGACATAGCCATAAATAATAAAAACCCAGAAATTTTATCTGAATTTCTCATCAACAAGGACTAGCAATAGTTCTTTTTCTATTCCAAGTCTTCCATCATCTATTTTAAATATATCAATAACTTTAGAATTCGTTTTTAGATGTTTAAGTTTAGGACTTGATAAACTACGCCAATATAAGGTCTAGAAGTTTTTTTATTAAAATAGACTCTATCATCAAATTTTCTTAAGTATTCCACATAGTTTTCGTCTAAATAATAAATTTTAAAATTCTTCATAAATCCCCTATAAAAAAGAAAACTAGAAAGCGACTTCTAGTTTTCTTTTTTAACTCCCTACTAAAGCAAGGGTATTCCCGCTTGATAAATAAATTATACAAGCTATTTTTCTTTTTCAATATTATCTAAAGCAAAATTACAAGCATCAATAACAAACTTTGAAAATGTTATTTTTTTATCTGTAGCTTTATTTATTTTATTAATTAACACTTTAGGAAATCTAATACATTTATTATTAGTTTCTTCTTTTGCTTTTTCTTCTATTTTAAACTTCATATTAGACCTCGTTATTGAACTATATAGGGATTACCTACTGTTCCTTTTCCTGTCATTGTTGTATTTGCCTTCAGATTTATTACTGGGCGCACACCATTCGCGACGTTCGCGTTGTCGTTAGTGAGCTGGCCATCCAAACCCACAGCGAGCATTTCAGCATATGTAATATTAAAGTAACGTGGAGACAAAGTCCAATAAGTTCGACCTGTATATAGATAATAGTCTTTATTTGTTTTTCCCCATAAACCACCTGCCATACTGACTTCATCAGCTGTTATTAGTCCTATAGGATATGTTAAACTTTTATTTCCTTTTGAAGCTCCACTTACTGTGTAAAAATCTTCTGTTGGACATGTTAGTACTGGTGATTTTGGACTATATACTAATCTAAAAAGTGCGCTATAGTATGTATGGGTTGTTCCTGTTCCTCCTGAATTATTTATTGTGCTCGAACTTGTACTTGGTGTCCTATCACCACAGAATCCGGCATTTGTATCTATCTTACTTGCATAACTAGCTAGATTACTAGTATACCAACTTTCTAGATTTGTTAATATTGTTGATTTTGTTCCTGTTCCATGAACATTATTACTTGTATACTTGAATCCTACATACATATTATTATTAGAACTTTTATTGAATGCACTTGTTCCTATTTGTGTATCTATTCTTTGATAGATTAATCTTATTGTTCCATCACCATTTATTCTGATTATTCGCCAGAACATATTTGCAAATTTAACATAATTGTTTGTTACTGCTCCTCTAAAGTAGTAACTATCTTTTCCTGACTCATCTTTTGCTTTATATACTCCTTCATCTGTTGTTGCTATTGTCGCAAAATTTGGTGTTCCTGTTTTAACTGTAATATTACTTAATATTGCTTCTCCTGCATTTGCAGCTCCATAATCAAAGTATACATAGCATTTGCTTCCTTTTTTTAATCCAGACATTACATGTTCCCCTGCTGAATTTGTATAAAGTTTAGCTCCTGTATCTTTAGCATTATTTAGATTACAATAACTTTTACTTTCATTTATTGTATACCCTGATGTTGGCATAGTACTTATTTGTATATCTCCTGCTCCATCATTTTTATACATAGCGATAATATTAAAATCAGGTATCTTATAGTTTACTGTTCCACTTACTATCGGCATATTCTTAACTTTTTTATATTTCGCAAAACTTAATTGCACTATGAAAACTATAGCTATTGTTACTAATACTATTACTCCTATTATTATTTCTTTTTTATGATTTTTCTTTATTACTTCAAATTGCATTAT
>CANSFH010000019.1 GCA_947646115.1 uncultured Mycoplasma sp. | reverse complement strand
ACTTGCCACATATTTATAATATGTCTTCTACCATCAGGATTATTTTTAATATCTTCAATTAAATCTTTTACGAGATTATGTCTTCTAATTGTTTCACCATAAACAGCACCAATAGTTCTATCACCAATATCCCATTCATCCCACCAAGTAACACCATACTTATCACGCAAAATATCTAGATTATTTGATTCATCTTGATAAATCCATAATAATTCACCTATAGCACTCTTAACAGCTATCGGTCTTAAAGTAATTATTGGCATTTCACCTTTAGTTAGATCATATGTCATCATACCATGATTGACACTTATTGTATGAGCTGGAACTCCATCCTCATAATTAGAACTTGGCCATTTATCTAAACAACCCTCATCCAATATTCTTTCAATTAATTCTTTAGTATAAATATCTCCTTTAGTACCTTTATTCATTTTCTTAACCTCCATACTCATTATAAATAAAAGATAGTTTTTACGCAATATCAATTGACAAATTTCTACTTTTTTTGTACATTTAAATAGGAGGGTAGTTTATGGCAAAAATAACAATTATCGCTGCAATTGGCAAAAATCGCGAACTAGGAAAAAATAATGATCTTATTTGGCACTTAAAAGGCGATTTACAATTTTTTAAAGAAATAACAACTAATCATAAAATCATTATGGGAATGAATACATTTAAATCATTACCTAAAATGCTACCAAATAGAGATCATATCATATTAAGTCATCACAATGTAACAATAGATGGCACTACAATATTTAATAGTTTAGAAGAATTATTCGGTTATTTAAACAAAATAGATGAAGAAGTATTTATTATTGGAGGCGCTTCTATTTATAAATTATTTATAGAATTTGCAGATGAACTTATATTAACTGAAATAGAGGCAGAAGATTTGAATGCTGATGTCTATTTTCCCGAATTCAATAAAGAAAAATATGAACGTATTGTATTAAAAGAAAATAGTGATAATGATATATCATATAAGCACATAAGTTATAGGAGAGTAGATTAAAATGAAATGTATTATAGTAGAAGGTCCTCAAGGATGCGGAAAAACTAATTTAACTAATTATTTAAGGGATAATATTGCTGCTTCTAATCTTTATAGATTAACTGGTAATAAAGATAAAACTATTACTGGTAAAGAAAAAAGTACTAAAATGTATTATGCTCTATTAAATTATATTAAAGAGTTAGAGCATACTGATGTTAACTTAATTTTTGACCGTACTTTTTTTACTGAACAAGTTTATGCTAAATTAGGTTATAAAGATTATGACTTTACCGACGTTTACGAAGATTTGTTAAAAATATTTGGTGAGTTAGATTTTGAAATATATTATATTTCATTATATTTAAAAGATACAAGTATATTTGAAACTAGACTAAAAAGAGACCATCATCAATATCAAGCATTTAGTTTAGAAAATAGCACTAATCAACAAAATGCTTATAAGAGTTTATTACCAAGTATTAAAGCTCTTAAAAATACTAAAGTTTATGAAGTTGCTATGGATGATTTTGATGCAGCATATAAAGAAATAGATAATATTCTTGGTATAAATAAGGAGAATAATAAATAATGAATATTTATTTTGGTCACTCTAAAGATATAGATTATAAATTATATTACAAGACTATTAAAAATAATTTTGATTTAACTAAATATAATTTTATTTTCCCACATGAAACAAGTAATAGTAGTCACAACGGACGAAACTTTTATAAGAAAGAAAATATTGATTTATTTATCGCTGAAATATCGCTTCCTGCAACAGGTCTTGGTATTGAATTAGGATTTTGTCATGATGAAGAAATTCCAATTATTTGTTTTTATAAAGAAGGAATAAAATACAGTAATTCATTTAAAAGTGTAACTGACAATATAATTTCTTATAAAGATTTAAATGACTTTATAATTAAAATACAAGAAATATTAGAAAGGTAAAATCTTTCTTTTTTTATTATATATTATTAAACATCGGAAGAGGCGGAAATTGCTTTGGTATTAATAAAATAGATAGTTTAGAAATATTAAATGAACTTTTACATAAATTAAAAATTATATAATAGGCTAACTTTATCTCTTTAAACATATACTTTAATGTAAAGCAACTAGGCGTTTGCTTGACAAAAGATGTTTGACTAGATATACTTAAATTAAGGAGAAATCCTTGTAAAATGGAGGAAAAATGAAAAATTTTAAAGATTATAAGAATGCTGATCGAAAGGAAAATTTAAAACTTGAATCAATAGTTGTTCATGGTGCCAATGGTGTTGATCCAACAACTGGTTCAATTAGTTATCCAATTTATCAAACAGCTACCTTTAAGCATCCATCTATTGAAGATAGAGCTAATTATAATTATGCTAGATGTATTAATCCAACTCGTGAAGAATTAGAAAGAACTATGTGTATTTTAGAATCAGGAGTTAGAGCTTTTGCAGTTAACTCTGGTATGGCTGCAGTTACTCTTGTTTTATCTCTACTAAAACCAGGCGACCATATTATTTCATCTGATGATATTTATGGTGGAACTTGTCGTGCTATTAATGAGGTATTACACCCAATGGGAGTTACTAGTGATAGTATTGATTTATCTGATTTAGATTTATTAAAGAAAACTATTCGTGAAAATACCAAAATGATTTTTATTGAAACCCCAACTAATCCAATGATGAAGGTTGCAGATATTGAAGCAATAGCTAAAATCGGTCATGAAATTGGAGCACTTGTAGTAGTAGATAATACTTTCTTAACTCCTTACTATCAAAGACCAATATTATTAGGTGCTGATATCGTAGTTCATAGTGGTACAAAATATTTAGGTGGCCATAACGATGTTTTAGCTGGTGTAGTAGTTGTAAACGATGAAGCAATCGGTGAAAAATTAGAAATTCAAATGTATATTAATGGAGCGGGTCTTGGTCCAATGGATTCATGGATTCTCTTAAGAGGTATCAAAACATTAGCTCTACGTATGAATAAACACAATGAAAATGCTATAAAAGTAGCAGAATTCTTAAAGAATCATCCTAAAGTTGAACAAGTATATTATGTAGGATTCCCTGATCATAAAGATTATGCTACAACTAAAAAACAAACAACTGGTTTTGGTGGTATGATTACTTTTAGAGTTGATTCTCTTGATACAGTTAACAATATTTTAAATAAAATAAACCTAATTACTTTTGCTGAAAGTTTAGGAGGCGTAGAAAGTTTAATTACTCATCCAATTAGTAGAACTCATACAGAATTAAGTGAAGAAGCAAGAGAAAAACTTGGCATTACCGATACATTATTAAGATTATCCGTAGGTATTGAAGATGCCGATGATATAATTGAAGATTTAAAACAAGCTTTAAATTAAAATGGTGACACAATGAAAATTAAATTTACAAAAATGCAAGCTTTTGGCAACGACTATGTTTATATTGATGCTATTAATCAAGAATTACCAAATGTAAATGAACTAGCTAAATTTGTTTCTAACCGCCATTTTGGTATAGGTAGTGATGGCATGGTTTTAATCTGTCCTAGTGATATAGCTGATTTTAGGATGAGAATGTTCAATCCTGATGGAACTGAAGCTGAAATGTGTGGAAATGCTATTAGAAGTGTTGGAAAATTTGTATATGATCATCGTTTAACAAATAAGACTAATTTAAAAATTGAAACTCTAGCAGGTATTAAAAACTTGGAACTAACTGTTGATAATAATGTTGTAACTAACATTAAAGCCAATATTGGCAAACCTATTTTTGAACCAAATTTAATTCCAGTAAATTCAAATAAAGAAAAGTTTTTTATGGAATCTGTTAAAATACTAGATAAAGAATTTAAAATGAGTAGTCTATCTTGGGGTAATCCTCACACAGTAATATATTTAGATAATGTAGATAATTTTGATGTAGAAAAGTATGGCCCTGCAATTGAGTTTAATACCGAGCTTTTTCCTAAAAAGACTAATGTTACATTTGCAGAGATAGTACGTCCTGACTATATTAAAATAAGAGAGTGGGAACGAGGAACAGGAGAAACAATAGGTTGCGGAACTGGTTGCTCTACCGCTGTTGTAATTGGTTATGAACTTGGACTTACAAGCAATAAATGTACAGTTGAACAAATTGGTGGACCATTAGAAATTGAGTATACAAGTGATAAAGAGTTATATATGAAAGGACCAAGTCATTTTGTTTTTGAAAGTGAAATAGATGTGTCTCATATAAAATAAGAAATATAAGGATGTGTTAAAATGAAATTAAAAGAAATTTTGCAAGGAGTAGCCTTTAAATTATTAAGCGGAAGTTTAGATATTGATATTCATGACATAAAATATGATAGTAGAAAAGTAGAACCAAATGATATTTATGTAGCTTTAGTTGGTTTTCATAGCGATGGTCATGATTATATTAAAGACGCTATTAATAATGGAGCTACTGTAATTATTACTTCTAAAGTCATCAAATGTAATCAAGATATAACTATTATTAAAGTTGATGATACAAGACTAGCTTTAGCTTATATTTCTAAAAATTATTTTAAACATCCTGATGAAAAATTAAAAATTATAGGTGTTACAGGTACAGCTGGTAAAACTACAACAACTCATATGATTAGAGAAATACTTTTAAATTCAGGTTTAAAGTGTGGTTTAATAGGCAGTAATGGTACTAAATACAATGATATAGTAATACCAACTTGTAATACAACTCCTGAATCATATGAAATATTTAAAGCATTTAGGGAAATGGTTGATAATGGTATTGAATATGTTACTATGGAAACATCAAGTCAAGCTTTTAAATTAAATCGTCTAGCAGGCATTATATTTGATATAGGAGTACTTACTAACATTACAACTGATCATATTGGTCCTGGTGAACATGATAATCAAGAAGATTATGTAAATTGTAAACGAAAATTATTTTTAAATAGTAAAGAAGTTGTTATAAATAGTGATTCTTTATATTTAGAAGATATTATAAAAGGAATTGAAGTACCAATTACAACTTATAGTGTAAATAATGAAGCCGATATAAAAGTGAGTGATTTCAAATTTATTAATGAAGACAATTTTTTAGGCTCAAGTTTTGATGTGACTGGCAAAATTACAGGATCTTTTAAAATTTCTATACCGGGAGAATTTAATATTTACAATGCTTTATGTGCTTTAACAGTATGTTCAAAAATAACAACCAATAAGGAGAAATGTCAAGAAGCATTACTAAATATTACTGTACGAGGACGTATGGAAATGGTACTATGCACTCCAAAATTTAAAGTTCTAATCGATTATGCCCATACTAGTGATGAGATGGAAAGTTTAGTTAAAACTTTAAAAATGTATAAGCCAAAAAGATTAGTAAGCGTTTTTGGTGGTGGTGGTAACCGAGCTAAAGAACGTCGTTATAGCTTGGGAGAAATATTTGGAGCTACAAGTGATTTATGCATTATCACAATGGATAATCCACGTTTTGAAGATATAAGTTCTATAAATGCTGATATAAAAGTTGGCTTAAACAAAGTTAATGCTAAATATATCGAGATTGAAGATAGAAGTCTAGCTATAAAATATGCTATCAATAATGCTCTACCTGGTGATATTATTGTTTTAGTAGGCAAAGGCCACGAAGAATATCAAGATATTAAAGGAGTAAAACATCACTTTAGTGAAGCTGAAGTTATAGAAGAAATTAAGAAGAATTTACAATAAAAATCTTCTTTTTTTGCGAAAAAAATGATAAAATAAATTAGTAGAAAAGAGTGAAATTATGAATGAAAAAATATATGGCACTATAGCGGTAAGTAATCGTCATGTGCATTTAACAAAGGAGACTTATGAATTATTATTTGATGAACCAATCTCTATGAAAAAACCATTAAATCAAATAGGGGAATTCGCATCAAATCAAACAATAACTATAAAAACTCCTAAAGCTGAAATGGAGAAAGTTAGAGTATTAGGTCCTTTCCGTAAATATAATCAAGTTGAAATATCAAGAAATGATGCTTATAAGCTAGGAATAAATCCTCCAGTACGTCAAAGTGGAGATTTAGAAGATAGTGAAACTATAACACTAATAGGTCCTAAAGGTGAAGTAACATTAGAAAATGCTTGTATTCAAGCTGAAAGACATATTCATATGAATGAAAATAAAGCTCGAGAATTAGGACTTAAAAATGAAGATTTAGTAAAATTAAAAATTGAAACTGACAAAGGTGGAGAAATGGAAGCTTTTGTTAAAGTAAGTTCTAATGGTTTTTATGAAATTCATATTGATACCGACGATGCTAATTGTTTCTTACTTAAAACTGGCGATGAAGTAGAAATCATTCGTTAATAATCAGGCTCTTTAAAAGAGCTTTTTTACTATAGAAAGGAGTCTATGTATGAAATGGAAAATAGGAAATGTTGAAATAGAAAACAGATTAGTATTAGCCCCTATGGCAGGCATTTCTAATACATCCTATCGAAAAATAGTAAAAGAAATGGGAGTAGGATTAATTTATGCGGAAATGGTCAGTTCTAATGCTTTAAATTTTGGTAATGATAAAACTTTCAATTTACTTAAAATGAGTGAAGAAGAAAGACCTATAGTTCAACAAATATTTGGAAGTGATATCGATTCTTTTGTTAGCGCTGCTAAAATTATTGAAGAGAAAATGCATCCAGATATTATTGATATTAATATGGGGTGTCCTGTACCCAAAGTTGCCTTAAGAGCTCAAGCTGGAAGTGCGCTTTTAAAAAATCCCACCAAAATAGGTGAAATAGTAAAAAATGTAGTTGCTGCTGTATCAGTACCAGTTACAGTAAAAATTCGTAGTGGTTGGGATCAAGAACATATTAATGCAGTTGAAGTTGCTAAAATTTGCGAAGAAAATGGCGCAAGTGCGATTGCTATTCATGCTCGTACTAGAAGTGAAGGATATAGTGGTAATGCCAATTGGTCTATTATAAAAAAAGTTAAAGAAAGTGTTTCTATACCTGTAATTGGAAATGGTGATGTCACAACTCCCGAACTAGCTAAAAAAATGCTTGATGAAACGGGATGCGATGCTGTAATGATTGGTAGAGCTGCAATTGGTAATCCTTGGATTTTTAAAGGTTGTTTAGAATATATCGAAAATAATAATATAATATCTAAACCAAGTAATCTTGACAAAATTGCAATGTTAGAAAAACATTATAATTTGATAAAAGAGGATAAAAATAGCCATGTTGCTTTACTAGAAATTAGAACCCATGCTCTAGCTTATTTAAAAGGAATTCCAGAAAATAAAAAATATAAAGAATTATTATGTAAAACAAAAACAGAAGAGGAATTTTTTGCTATATTAAATGAATATAAACAGTTTTTAAAGGTTAAAATATAAATTTTAACTTTTTTAAATGCTAACAATCTTTATTATAAATACCAATAAAAAAACGAAAATTTTATTTTTCGTTTAAAAGTAATTCAACAACTTTATTAATAGGACCAGCTCCAATTGTTAGTATAAGATCTTTTTCTTTAACATTACTTTTTAAGTAATCAGCAATTTCTGAATAAGTTGCAATATGTTTAACATTATTATTTTTTTTCTTTATTAAGTTAACTAAAGTTTCTTCTTTAACACCCCAAATATTTTCTTCTCGAGCTGGATAAATATCGCAAACAATAATATTATCAAATTTAGCCAAAATATTTGCAAAATCGTTCATATGCTCGACAGTTCTACTATAAGTATGTGATTGAAAAATAGCCCAAGATTCATTATGTTTAATACTTATTGCAGAGTTGTATGTTGCCTCAATTTCTGTTGGATGATGTGCAAAATCATCAAAAATATGGGCCCCATTATATTCGCCTTTATATTCAAATCTTCTGCCAACTCCCGTAAATTCTTTTAAAGCCTTTTTTATATGTTGCTTATCTATATTATAATTTAAAGCCATTGCTATTGCTGATAAAGCATTTAAAATATTATGTTCACCTAGTACACTTAAAGTAATTGACTCAAAATACTCATCTTTAATATATACATCAAAAGAAGGGAATCCTAAATTAGAATAAGATATATTTCTTGCTTGAATTAATGCTTCTTTGTTAGTAATACCGTAAGTTTTAACATTTTCGACGCCATGAATTAAATGATGGGTATTAGTATCATCATAATTAATAACTAAACAACCATTATTAGGTAATAAATCTACATATTTTTTAAATGATTTCTTTGTATTTTCAATTGTTTTAAAATAATCTAAATGATCATTATCAATATTTAAAATTATTTCACTAGTAGGGTGGAAATTTAAAAAAGAATCTACATACTCACAAGCTTCCAAAATAAAATATTTTTTACTTCCTACAACGTAATTACCATTAATCTTTTTTAAATGAGCACCTATTTGAATGGTAGGATTTAAGTTAGCTTCTAAAAATATAGAAGCGACCATTCCTGTTGTAGTACTTTTGCCATGAGTTCCACTTATACAAATTAAATTTTCATAATCTTTAGTGTAAATCCCTAGAAAAGGAGCTCTTTCAACCGTTTCTAAATTATTTTCTCGAGCTGTTACAAGTTCAATGTCATCATTATTTATAGCTGCAGTATATATTACTAAATCGGCCTGTTTTACCAATTCTGGACTATGACCTATAGCGATATTAACACCAAGTTTTTTTAAAAATAAAGTATTTTCAGTTTCAGCTAAATCACTTCCTGTAATAATTTTACCATCAGCGTGTAATTGAGCTGCAATAGCATACATACTAGCACCACCGATTCCAATTAAATGTATCCTTTTATAATGGTCTAAATCATATCTCATTATCTTCACCTCTAAACTTTATTATATTATATACCGGAAATTTATATTTAAGCAATAAAAATTATATTTTATCTAGTTTTTTATAGTAAAATTTGTTATAATTATTATGATTAATTGGGAGGGCCTATGAAAAAAGTAAAATTAACAATCTTTTTTATGTTTATATTTTTCATATCTTTAGCTAATGCTAAAGCTCTTTCTTGTATTTATCAAAATGGTAATTTACAATTTACTTGCAATATTAGTGAAAATTCCCAAAATAACAACGTTGGCTGTGTTTTTAAAACTCCAATTTTTACTAAAGACCCCAATAGAGCAAATCTTCATATTAGATTAAAGAAAAGTGACTATGAAACTTCAGATAAGCGATTAGTTTGTTCTCAAGTTTCCACAATTTATGTTGACATGTTAAAAACTAAAAGTAGCTGGAATTTATATGATATTAGAAAAGACAATAATGGTTGCCCTTTATCTAAAAATGAATATAATAAAAATCAAAGTAAATATGAGGCGTCACCTTCAGGATGTGTATCTTTTAGTTTAAAAAATAATGCCAGTGCTGGTACAACCGAAACTAAACCTAATGGCGGCAATAGTGGAGGAAATAATTCTGGAAATACAAATAATTCATCAGGGAATCAAGGAACAACCTCTGACATAGACTTAGAGCATTTTTGTAAAGGAAATGTTTTAACAGTTTTTAGAGCTGTAGGATGGATATTTTTTACTGTGAAGATAATTGTACCAATTTTGTTAATAATATTTGGTCTTATCGACTTTGCTAAAGCAGTTATTTCAAGTAAAGATGATGAAATAAAAAAATCTGTAAAAAGCCTTGTTATAAGATCTATAGCAGGTATAATCATATTTTTTGTTCCATATGCCATTAATATTGTTGTTCAAGTTTTAGGTGGCGAAGATGTTTACCGTGGTTCAGAATTTGGAGCTTGTACTGAATGTCTTCTTGATCCTAATTCTAACTCTTGTAAGTAGGTGAGTTTATGAAAAAAATAATTTTTACTATAGTAGTATTTTTAAGCTTTTTAGTTAATGTACATGCTGTTGATCATGATAGTTTGGTTTGTAATTATAACTTTGGTGGCAATGAAATGAATATAACTTTTGAGCATCTTAATGACACCACTTCCTTAAGAACGATAAATTATAAACCTAAGTCTGGTGGTACTTCTATTTTTTCTTATACATATGAAGATTCTTCAGCTGAACAACACTTTAAAAATTATCGTCAATATTTAATGAAGGACAATAAAGAAGTAGAAATGGCTGCTAAAACTTATCTCGATCGAAATTGGGCGAATGCCAAGAGCAAAAATAAGTTAAATAGTTTATGTCCCAAAAAAGTAATACTTACTAATGTTGATGGTGAGTATGATATATATGCTTGTGGCTATAACGATACTGATTGTAATAAAACAATTGTATATACCCAAAATATGATTTCTACAAAGCGAAACGATGGTATTGATGCCAAATCATATACTTTGACTTATAATGCTTCTCTAAATGGTACGGCTAACCATACTAATCCAAGTGACATAAAAATTAATGATGTTCATTCTAAAGCGGAGGATAATGTAAAATTGTATTGTAATGACAATGGTACTCAATATAATAAAGAAAAATGTGATGAAGCTAAAGAAAATTTAGAAGCGATTAGTGGAATAGGTGAAGAAATCGGAATAAGTAAAGAGGAAATAAATAACTATTTCGGATTTAAATCTAATATTGATATTGACTTAACAGTCGGAGATAATTGTGATAGTTATTTAGGAGATCCAAGTAATAAAGATCACCCAGCTTACTATTTACAATTTGCTTTTAACTTAATGAAGTATGCAGCAATTTTGTTACTTTTTGGTCTTACAATATTTGAATTTGCTAAAGCAATGACATCTAATAAACAAGATGCCATGCCAAAAGCCCTAATTAACAGTTTAAAAAGATTAATCATCGCAATAATAATATTCTTCTTACCAATATTGATAGAATATTTATTAGAATTGTTTGATATTTATGGTGATTGTAATATAAGGTAAGGAGGTGTAAAACGATGCATTATATTTATTTATTAATAAATCCAATTGGCTGGCTAGTAGATAAAGCTAAAGATCAAATTGCAACTTTTTTCTTTACTATATTATTGTGGCTTAATGCCATAATATATTCATTTATAAGTTTTCTATATCAAATATTTTTAGTTTTAGCTCGAAGTAATTCTTTATTCGATGAAAGAATAATAAATGAATTCATTAATAGATTATATCTTATTTTAGGTGTTATAGTCTTATTTTTAGTAGCATATTCTCTTTTAAAAGCTATGGTAAATCCTGATGAAGCTTTAAAAGGTAAAAAAAGCGCCGTTACGATAATAAGAGATGTTATTATATCTGTTGTCTTAATTGCTTTTGTGCCAACTATTTTTGAATTTGCTTTAGGATTTCAAAATGCTTTATTAAATTATAATACTATAGGAAAGTTAATAGCAGGAAGTAAAACAAATGATTCAGATACCAGCAATACTATTCGAGATGGTGGCTATAATATGGCAGCGGGTGTATGGCAAGCCTTCATTTATCCAGATGAGGGATATTGTCGAACATCAGATGAAGATCAATGTGAAGAATTAAAGGTTGGAGATAGTGACATTACGTATGGCGGATTATGGGATAGTGCTAAAGATAATACGACATTTTATAATATGGTAATGTTAGCACCTTTAATATCTGAAGGTAAGGTAACTTATTTATTTATTTTGGATATTGTAGCAGGAGTATTCGTTTTATTTGTCATGCTAAGTTATTGTTTAGATATGGCTCTTCGAATAGTTAAATTATCAGTTTATCAACTTATAGCTCCAATTCCTATTTTAGCAAGGATTATTCCTAATGAACAAGCTAGTAAGATTTTTAATAATTGGGTAAAAGCAACTTTGTCAACTTTTGCTGAAGTATTTATTAGAGTAGCTATTTTATATTTTGGTGTTATCTTAATAGCCGAAGTTGGAAGAAGTATAGATGATGTATTTACCGGAGCGTTTACAGGTTCTGCCTCAATCATGATCGAAACTATAGCTGAAGCTTTAATTATTTTAGGTATCATAATGTTTATTAGACAAGCACCAGAAATAATTAAAGAAATAACAGGATTAGATAGTAGTAAATATAATCCATTAAAATCAGCCAAACAAGGTTTTTCTTTAATCGCTGGAGGTATTGCTGGAGGATCACCTTTAGCAGCATATCGTGCTTGGGAACAGGCTGGTCAAGCAAAAGATTTACTAGATTTTAGTGCCATAGGTAATCAATATAAAAGACGAGAAGCCCAAAAAGAAGCTAAATTACAAGGTGCTAAAATGAGTGATAGAATCGGCGATGCAATGCGTAAAAGATTTGGTTTTGAGACAAAACTTGAACGTGCTAACAGAATGCTTGAACGTGGTCTTGATATGAATGGTGCAGCACACAAATTTAAAAATGATGCTGAAGATGCAATTTTTGGAGGCTATGAAAGAGATGCAGATGGCAATTTTATAATGGAAGATGTAAAAGATGCAAGTGGTAGTATAGTTTATGAAAAAAATGCAGATGGTACAGATAAATTAGATGCTAATGGAAATAGAATAGCCAAACAGCAAAAAAAGAAGAAAACTATCATTGGAAAAGATGCAAGTGTTCCTTTAACTGAAGAATTACGAACACAATTACAAAATGAAAAAGATCAACTGGCTATTTATCAATCAGAAGTTGATGAAAAAATCAGACAAATTAAAGACGGTCAAGGTTTAGATCAAAAATATATTGACTTACGTGGTAAAATTAAGAAAAAAGCTCTTGAAAAAATTAATGAAGGTCATAATCATATTAAACGTGATTTAACTTATAGTTTCCAAAAAGCAGATGGTAGTACAGAAACAAAAGCTTTAGGAGAGATGAACTACGCCGCAATGCTTGCTTATAAACAAAGTCGTATTAATGATGGAGCATCTGCTCAAGAAATATCAGCTTTGGAACAAGTTATTAAGCAAAATGAAGATAAAATGTGGGTTCAGTATTCAAACTGGGCAATAGAACATGATAAAGGTGGAGAAATAAGTACATGGTATGATCAAGCAGTACAATATCACGATGAGACTGGTATATATGATGCCAAAACAAAATCAACATTTAGATATGATAGAGCTGATTTGCAAACACAAATGCAAGAAGTTTCTTATACAGACAGTCGAGATGGTGATATTCATAATAATATGGCAATATTTGAATCTGCCAGTATTAAACTAGTTGATAAAAATGGAGCAGCTTTAACTGATGCATCTGGTGTACAAAGAACAGCTCGAGGATTTGATAAATGTGCCAAAGCTAATGCTAATGAGGCTGATACTCAAATTCAAGGTGAAGAAATTAGTAAAATTGAATTTAAAGATAATGTTGCACGTATTGATCGTTTCTTAAAACAAAGCGAAGAATCAAAAACATTACAAAAGAGTTCAAAAGAATATATGCGTTATAAAGCATCTGATAGTGCTAATAAAATTAATGATAGTGGTAAAAAATAATGAGTTTATTTGAAGAAACTATTAGAAAAAAATTTGGCTTTCCTTCAAAAAGAGAAAGTTTAGATCGAACAATTGAAAATTATAGAATAAATGAAGCCATAGCATTAGATGAAGCTATGGCTCTTCGTCAAGAAAGTATTTCATATTTAGAAGAGCAAATTAGACAATTAGAGCAAGTTATTAATGATAATCAACTATTTATTGACACTTATGAAAGTATTAAGAGAATTGCAATTGAAAAAGTAAAAATGGGTAGTAGTGCTATAACTGCTCAAATAGTTGATGATAAAGGAAATAGTATAATTAAAGCTAATTATGCTACCATAGAAAATTATTTTATTCCTATTCAAAAAAGTGGTAATATAGAATTGATTAAAACTTATACTGAACAAAAGGGAGAAATATTAGAAAAAATGTGGCAAGCATATGCTTTTAGAGTAATTCAAGGAAAAGGTTTATTTCCCGGTGGTGATTCTGATTTTTATGAAGCTATGGACATTTATTCTTTATATCAAAAAGCTTTAATAAATATTAATTCAGGTCGTTTAAAAAATGCTCAAAGAGAAGCAGTTAATGTTAGTAGAAGTAATATTAGTCTAATTATAGCAGCACATGAATTTAGCCAACATACAAATAGTATACTTATTTTAGCTTTGCAAAAATTGCAAAATGCTTTGAGAGATGTTCAAAATGAACAAGCTAATGATCAATACACAAGAAATACTATTAAAGAAATGCAAACAATGTTAAAATCTACATTAGAATATTTCCATGCTAAAAGAGACGAAGAAATATTAGATAGAATTTCTAAAACTTAAATTATTAGGGTTAATCTATTAACAGGACATTTTTTAAAGGTCTCCGTATTATTATAGCGGCAGTGCTGTCGTGTTCAATGTGTGGTCGGATGGCCAGCTGAACAACAATCGCGTGGACAACACGTATGGTGTGCGCCCAATATCCTTTTAAAACTCATATATTTTGACTACGGTTAAATATAGTAGAATTAGGATACAAGATTAATCCTTAAGTATAATACTTTAAAAATATGATACTGATGTTATATATCTAGAATATAAAACTATTACAGTATCTTTTTTATTTTATAAGTAAATTTACTACTATCCCTTAATAAATATTTATGATATAATGTTATAAGAAAATAGGAGGAGTGTCTAGTGAATAATAATTACTTAATTCCCGCCAATTCTAAAAAATCAAAATTAATCTTTGGTTTTTTTACTCCTGTTGACTTAGCTTTATTTGGTACAGGAGTAGGTCTTACGTTAATTTTATTATTAGTAATTCAAAGTGCCGATTTATCAATTATGTTTATGATTTTGTCACCAGCGCTTATTACAGGATTTTTAGTTCTTCCTGTTCCTAATTATCATAATGTTTTACAATTTATTATAAATATTTATACTTTTTATAGTGAAAAAAGAAAATATATCTGGAAAGGTTGGTGCTCTAATGGCAAAGAGTAGTTATGGCTATAGTGAAGATTGGTTACCAATAAAACAAATTTTAAATGGAATGATAGGGTTAGACAATGGTGAATTTGTAACTGGCGTAAAAGTTCATCCTCGAAATATTTTCATTTCCGAACAAGGTCTTCAAAATTCAGTTATTGCCAATTTAAGAAACTTTTATAATTCTATTGGTTTTGAATTTTGGTTAATTATAGCTGATCGTCCTGTCGATATAGGAGTGTATTTATCTCAATTACAAATTCTATATAATAATACGGCCAGTCCTGTTCAAAAGAAATTAATTATGGAAGATATTAATAAAGCTAATTTATTTATGAGTACAGAGTATAACGTTGTTGACACAGAATACTTTATATTATTTAAAGAAAAAAGAATGGAACTAATTCAAAAGAAACTCCATACTTTAATAAGTGGTCTTGCAAATTCAGGACTTAACTCTACTCAAACATCAAATGATGATTTAAGAATGATCCTTGATAATTTCTTAAATGGTGGAGCGCATACTAGTTTTGGGACGGTGATGAGCTAATGTTAAAAAGTGAAATAGCTCCAAAGGGGATGGAGTTTAAACCTACAGAATTTACGCTTGGTGGTAAATATTGCACAATCATGACTATAATAACATTTCCTAAAAGCATTTATATCGGATATTTATCTGATATTACTAGTATTAGCGGAGTTAAAGTTTCTATAAAACATATTCCGATTGAATTTAGTACAATCCAAAAAATGCTTAATAAAGAAATAGCTGATTTAAAAATGCGTTATCAAAGTGAAAGAGATAAAACAATACAAGAACGAGTACGTCAAGATTATGAATCACTGGAACAATTTATCTCAATGCTTGCTGCTACTCAATCTCGTATTTTTGACTTTCAGATGCACTTAATGATTAGTGCTGATTCAAAAGAAGATTTAGAACTGAAAAAAATGCAAGTTAGAACTTATTTAGATGCTTTAGGTATGCGTGGTATAAGTTTAATGTTTGAACAAGAAAAAGTTTTAAAATCAATTATCCCAATATTTCCTAAACAAGATGTTGAAGAGCGAATTGGAACACCTATTCCATCTATTACGGTCGCAGCTATGTATCCATTTGTATTTGATAGTATTAAAGATCCAGGAAATGCAACACTGTTTGGTGTCGATTTTTCTGGTGGTGTAGTCTTATTTAATCAGTTTTTATATCAAATAAAAAAAGAACATAATCGTAATAATGCTAATATGATTCTTTTGGGTACATCTGGTTCAGGTAAATCAACTGCTGCTAAACTTTTATTGCGCACTCACTTAAGAAATGGCTGTAAAGTAGTATGTATAGACCCAGAAGGTGAATTAGAAGAAATGACTCATTCTTTAGGTGGAGACTTCCTAGATCTTGGAAAAGGTGGAGACTTTGGTATGATTAATCCACTTGAAGTTGTTGTTGATGCTGATGAAGAAGAAATAAATCAAGGTTTAGGTTATACAGTTTTAACAAGAACATTACAACAATTAAAAGCGTTTATGAAATATCTATATCCTGATATAGAAGAAGATGTTTTAACCATGTTTAGCGAAATAGTACAAGATACTTATAAAAGATATCGAATAGATTTTGATACTAATTTTACTACTTTATCTAGTGCAGATTTCCCAACATTTGATGATGTATATGCCACTATTAAAGGTCGTATTTTGTCAATGCCAGATGCAACACGTGAACGTGATGTAATTGAAAGACTTGAACTTAAAATTAGACCACTTACTAAAGAACTTAGATATTATTTTACAGGACATACTACATTAAAATTTGATAGTGATTATATAGTATTTAATATACGAGAACTTATGAATAGTGACGAAAATATTAAAAATGCTTTATTCTTTAATATATTAAAATACGCATGGGGATTATGTTTAGATAAAAATATTAATACTGTAATGATGGTTGATGAAGCCCATGTATTATTATCAAGTCGAAACGAATTAGGTGCTGAATTCTTAGCTCAAATTCAAAGACGTTCAAGAAAATACAATACTGGTACAATTATTATTACCCAACAACCAACAGATTTTGCTGCTCCTAATATGATAATCCATGGTAAAGCGATATTTGATAATGCTTCCTACTATTTAGTAATGGGACTTCGTAAACAAGCTGTTGATGATTTAGCTAAATTAATCGATTTAAATGAATCTGAAAAGAATAGTATTAAATACTATAATCAAGGAGAAGCTTTATTTATATGCGGTAATAGAAGAATGAGAATAAATGTTGTTGTAACCGGCGAAGAATTAGATTCTTTTGGTTCTGGTGGAGGATTATAAGAGGTGTTTAACACTTCTTTTTTTGTTAAAGTAGCTTGTTTGACACAATTAAATTAGTATGCTAATATTTATTACAATACATAGGGGGAATTTATATGAATGAATTAGTAGAAACAGAAGACATAAAAAAATTAATATACACCATAAGGGGTAAAGAAGTAATGTTTGATAGTGATTTAGCTAAGCTTTATAAATGTAAAAATGGAACAAAAGAAATAAATCAAGCTGTTAAAAATAATGTTAAAAAATTTCCAGAAAGATTTTCTTGGATTTTAACGGATAAAGAATATGAAAACTTGAGGTCAAAATTTTTGACCTCAAGTTTGGACAACTATGGAGGCAGAAGATATAACCCTCGGGTTTTTAATGAACAAGGGGTAGCTATGTTAGCAACTATTTTAAAATCTTCTGTAGCTACTGAGGTAAGTATTGCTATAATGGATGCTTTTGTAGCTATGCGCCATTTTATAATAGAAAATCAATGTACGATTAAAAGTATATCCAATATTAACAACGAATTAATAAGTCACAGTAATCATTTAAATATTTTGGATAATAAAATAAATGATCTTTTTTCAAAATTCAAAACTAAAGAATTTAAAGAAAAAATATTTTTTAATGATACATTTCATGACCGATTTATTATAATTGATAAAAAAGAAGTATACCACTTGGGTGCAAGTATAAATAAAGCTGGGAATAAGACATTTGCCATTAATAAAATGAATGAAAAAGAGTTAAAAGAAGTTCTAATAAATAAATTAAATAATATTTTATAAATATTAAGTTTATGTTATAATATCAAACTAAGAAACGAGTGATAAAATGCTACTAAACGGTGTTGATAGCGATGACTATATATATTTAAGACTTGTAGATGATATAAGATGGGATGGACGAAATTTTTCTAAAGGAACTATTATGAGGTTTAGTATTTATTTTTTAAGAGATGTAATTTGGAAAGGAGAAATCAAACAAAAATTATTTACTCGTAAAAAAGACGAAAGAACAATGTCATATACAGGTGAATATTGTTATATAGAATTAAAAGCCAAAAGTGATGTTTCGAGACAAGCATTTTTACCACAAGATTTATATGAAAGTATAAAAGTAATAGAGTATAAAGAGATTTATTCTATAATTTCTCCTGAAGATTTAATTGCTGTGAATGATTGGCTTACAAAGAAGTTAAATTCTTCTAAATTTTCGTTAGAAGCTTGGTGTCGTGATGAAGCTAGTAATATTGCCGAATTTAATAGAAAATTTTTTGAAAATAGTACTTTAGTTTCTTCTAATAATACTGACAATACTTTAATTACTTTAAATCCTAAAGGAGTATTTAAATATGTAAAAAAAACTAAAGAGCAAGATGAACGTCCTTTTGATGGTGGAAATATAATCTGTACTTCTGATGGTGAGGTTATTTGTATACCACTCGAAAAAGGCGATATACTAGATTTAAGTGATCCGGTTATAAGTCTATTATTTATAAATCAAGAATGGATGCGCTTGTTACTTCAAACAGAAGTGGTACCTGAAGAAGAAAAACTAAAATTATTTGAAAGAGATTTTGCCGGTTGGATACCAGAAGCAGGACGTCGTTACTTTAAACTTCACCCTGATATAAAAATTAGAAATTTAACTATGCAAGAAATTTATAAAGCATGGCCAGTTATTGAGTCTATTGCTCCAGATTTGTACAATTATTTTTCTGATAATTATTGGAGATTTTCTAGTGAAGATAGTTTTGATTTTGATGATGAAGGTTATTTAAGATATATTTACACTAGTGATGAATATTTAGTTGAACAAGAACTAGCCAAAATAGCTGAAAGAGTAAGTGCTGAAGAAGGAAGACTTCATTACGAAAATGAAATACTTGCTGCTGAACAAAATAAAAGAAGAAGAAAATTAGAATGGGAAGCTGATGAATATTTAAGAAAGCATAAAGCTAGATTTTATAAATTACAAAAGAGTAATCCTAATTTAACAGCAGTGGAATTCATGAAAATGGAACAAGCACGAGAAAAAGAGACAAAACAAGTTTTAATAAGAAGACTTAACAATAGCTTAAAAACTAGAATTAGAGATTTAAATACTAATTAAATTTAGTAATAATATTTACATCTAAACATATTATGAATTAAGCGAAAAGGAGAGATTATGAAACAAGCAAAATTTATAATATTGTTAATAAGTTGTATTTTGTTTAAAATAGGAGTAGTAAATGCCAGTGATGATGGATTTTATGAAGTTACAGATGAAGCAGCACTTAATGAATGTTTAGAAAAAGAAAATGCTTGCAAATTAACCCAAAATATTAATTTAACTTCTAAAAAGATTATAAATAAAGATTTAATTTTGGATTTAAATGGTCATTCACTTACAGCTGACTCTTCTTTGAATTTAAAATCAGGATTAATAACTTTAAATCGAGGAAGCAAACTCACAATCAATGATTATAAAGGAACTGGAAAAATATCAACAGGTGAAAAAGATAATGTTTGGGCTGCCATTAACTTATTAAATGATAATAATAGTAATGAATTAGCCGAATTAATTGTAAATGGTGGCACTATTGAAGGTTATTATTATGGAATAACTGGAAATGGAAATTATAATAATACTAAAATAACTATTAATAATGGAAATATTAAAGGATTAAATAACGACGATAGTGCAGGAATTTATCAACCTCAAATAGGTGAACTCATCATTAATAATGGAAAGATATCTGGTGGGACAGGTATTGAAATTAGAGCTGGTAATTTAACTGTAAATAATGGTTCTATCCAAGGTACAGCAAAAGAATTTATTAAAATAGTAAATGGATCAGGAACAACTACTAATGGAGTTGGAATTGCTATTGCTCAACACACTACTAAAAATCCTATTGCAGTAAATATAAATGATGGTAATATAAGTGGAGAATATGCTTTATATGAATGGAATCCTCATAATAATGGTGAAGAAGATATCAAGAAAATTAGTTTGCATATTTATGGTGGGAATTTTACAGGCACTGCAACTGGTGTGAAAGCTATTTATAGTGAAGATTTTACTAAGTTTGTTTCTGGCGGAAAATTTAATACTAAAATAACAGAATATCTAACTGACGATGCTAAAACAAGTTCTAGTGTAGTAGAAACAAATACTAAACTTAATGTTAATGAAAATAAAAAAACTTCAACTTTAGTAATTATTTCAGTTATCGCTATAGCATTTATTTCATTAGGATCAATATATTTATATAAAAATAAATATAAATTTAAAAACATAAATTTCTTTTATTAATTTATGTTTTTTATATAATATAAAAAAGAAAAGCCCAAAAATAATTCTTTATTTAAAAGCTTTTCTTCTAAATTACTTAATTATGGTGCAGCAGGTCCAGTATGTCCTTGAGGAATAGTTAAATTAAGCACAAAGTTTGGTGCAGTTCCGGTTATAGTAGCACTAGCTGCTGAACCAGGAGCTCCCGTAGTAACAGTTCCAATGGTAAGGTTTGGAGTTGCACCAGTAGGACCAGTCACACCTTGAATACCTTGTAGACCTTGAGGCCCAGTACTTCCAGTAGCGCCAGTAGGCCCAGTAGGACCAGTCACACCTTGAATACCTTGTAGACCTTGAGGACCAGTACTTCCGGTAGCGCCAGTAGGACCAGTAGGACCAGTCACACCTTGAATACCCTGTAAGCCTTGAGGCCCAGTACTTCCGGTAGCGCCAGTAGGACCAATAGGTCCAGTCACGCCTTGAATACCTTGTAAACCTTGAGGACCAGTACTTCCAGTAGCACCAGTAGGTCCAGTAGGACCAGTTATACCTTGAATACCTTGTAGACCTTGAGGACCAGTATTTCCAGTAGCACCAGTAGGACCTGTAATTCCTTGAGGTCCAGTAGGTCCTGTTGCTCCACGTGGTATGGTAAATGCTAATAAAGCATTTGAAGAAGTTCCAACATTTGTAACTGTTGCTTGTGTTCCAGGTTCAGTTGTAGTTGTAGTTGTTACATCTATAGTTGCCCCAGCAGGCCCAGTAGGCCCAGTAGGACCTGGTCTTCCAGAACAACAACATCCGCCACTATTAGGGTGTTCTTTATTAAAACAGTCTATTATTTGTTGAGCTCTTCTTATATTATTATTCATATTAAATTCTCCTTTCATAATAATATATGAAAGGTATTAATTAGTGACTATGGCAAAAAACTAAAAAATAATTTAGTTCTAATAAAAAAATATAAAGATATACTTTTAGTAGGGTGAAGTAAATGAATAAATATAAAGTTTGCGTATATGCAATCTGTAAAAATGAATCAAAATTTATTGAACGCTGGATAAAATCTATGAGTGAAGCCGATGCTATTTATGTTTTAGATACTGGCTCAACAGATGATAGTGCTGAAATATTAAAAAAATTAGGAGCTAATGTCAAAATAGAAAAAATAAATCCTTGGCGCTTTGATGTTGCTAGAAATAAGTCTTTAGATATGGTTCCACTTGATACTGATATATGTGTATGTACTGATTTAGATGAAATCTTTGAAAGCGGATGGCGAAAAAAACTCGAGAATATATGGAATGAAAATGTAGATAAAGTAAAATATAATTATAATTGGAGTTTTGATGAGTATGGTAAACCAGCTACTACCTTTTTTATTGAAAAAATCCATCGTCGTAAAGGATATCAATGGATTCATCCCGTTCATGAAGTATTAAATGTAATTCCTGATGAATTATCTGTTTTAGCTCCCGAAATTACCTTAAATCATTATCCTGATAATCAAAAATCACGTAGTTCCTATTTACCATTATTAGAATTAAGTGTAAAAGAAGATCCTACCGATGACCGGAATATGCATTATTTAGGTAGGGAATATATGTACTATGAAAAGTATAATGAATGTATTGATACATTAATTAAACATTTAAATTTACCTACAGCTAAATGGGATGCCGAAAGATGTGCTTCAATGCGTTTTATAGCTCGAAGTTATTTAAATCTAAAAAGGCCTAAAGAAGCTGAAATGTGGTTTAAAGAAGCAATTAAAGAAGCCTCTTATTTAAGAGAAGGATATGTAGAACTAGCAGGATTATATGCTGATGAAAAAAGATATGAAGAAGCATATAAATTACTAGAAGAAGCTTTCTTAATTACCGAAAAACCTCCTATTTATATAAATGAAGCATTTGCTTGGAATGATTATATTTATGAATTAATGGGAATTGTATGTTTTAATTTAAAATTATATCCAGAATCTTTAAAATATATGAAGAAAGCATTAGAATTAAATAAAAATTGTGATAGAATAAAAAATAATTATGAAATTATAAAAAATGTCTTAAATAGTTAAATATACATAAAAGTATTTATTTTGATAACAAAATAGTGTAAACTAGTAATAGAAAAGGAGTTGGGATAAATTAATGTATTGCGAAAAATGTGGAACCAAGAATGAAATTAATGATAAATATTGTTGTAGCTGCGGTCAAAAGTTAGAAAATAACCAAACTAAACCAAAAGAAAAATCATTAAACAAATTAAAAGAAACCATATCTTCCATGTCTAAAAAAAATAAAATAGTTATGTCCAGTGTTTTAGTAATAACTTTAATTTCTATTATTATTTTATCGCTATTACTAAATAATCCAGTAAAAAAAGTTGAAGACAGTTTAGAAAAATATTATCGCACAAATAAAAGTAATAAAGAATTAATATATATTGGAAAAATATTAAAAGAGAACAAAGATAAAGATAAAGTCTTAAATAGTATCAAAAATACTGTGCAAAATATAACAAATAATTGGATTAAAAATTTTAACAAAGAATACAAAGATACGGAAACTTTAACATCATCTTATGAAGAGATTAAGCAAAAAGTTAAAGATATATATGATTACTTTAATGGTCTAGAATATATGCTAGATAAAGAATTATATAATAGTTATATGGATGAATTAAAAAGCTTATATTATTCTAAATTAGCATATTTTGAAGGAACCAAAAATGAAACTGAAAAAAATGATTATTATGCCTACTATTATTATCAAAAAGTAGAAAAAGAAGATTGCTATTATAAAATTGCTCAAAAATTTGTTAATGATTATTTAGAAGATGAATTAAAAAATTTAGCAGATGAAGCTAATAAATTAATTACAACTAACGAAAACTCATCTAATGAAGAAATACTAAAAGTTTATCTTGACCAACTTAAATATTTAAATAGTCATAAAAGTAGTAATAATGTTGATTTAAGTGAAACTACTAAATATCAAGAAATGTATAATAATGCTTTAGATAAAATCATTGAAACTTCTAAAAAAATAATAAAAGAATATGAAGATAATTCTAAATATAAAGAAGCAGTTGATTTTATAAATAATACAATTAAAAGTATTGAAACAATAGTATCTGAAGAAAGCTATCAACCATTATTAGATTTAAAAAATAATTTAATAGATTTATTACCTAAAAGTTTATTGGAAATTGAACGTGATTCATATATTGGTATAACTTCTTCTACTTATTCTAAAACTATTAATGGTCAAGAATATAAGAATAATTTAAATATTAATTTTAATGAAGAAAAAAGTGTCGTAGTTTATAACTTAAATAAAAAGTATAATACTTTTAAATCAACTATTATACTTGAAGATATTGAAAGTAATACAGGTACTTTAATTATTTCAGGAGATAATAAAGAATTATATAAAATTACTATATCCAGTTCTACAAAAATAAAAACAGAATTAATTATAGATATTAAAAATATTAAAGAATTTAAGATAGAATTTGTTCAAGACAAGCAAAATTCTAATAATAATTCAAATATTTATTTAGTTGAGCCATATTTATATAAATAAAAATGAAGGAGTGTGAGAAAAATGGCTGAAGAAAAGAAAACAACAAAAAGTGTACCTAAAAGTGCACCAAAAAAAGAAAAAAAGGAAGAAATAAAGATTGAAAAGAAATTTTGTACAAAGTGTGGTAAAGAAATATTAAACAATGAAGAATGTACTTGTGAAACTAAAACTGAACCCATTAGCATCAATAAAGATGCTATAGCTAGCATAGGTAAAGGATTTTTAGATCTCATTTTAAATATGTTTAAAAAACCTAGCACTACATTAGATCAAGAAGTAGAAAAAAGAGATATCTCAAATAATATGTTTATGTTAGCTATTATAGCTATAAGTTTTGGCTTATATATTACAGCTGGATTTACTTCTATAATGTCAATGTTTAGCGGTTCAAGTAGTATCAGCTTAAGTCATTATATAGATATACCATATTTTAAAATATTCTTATATGCTTCTATAATGTATTTTGCTTTATCATTTATTCCAGCAATAGCTGCTTATCTAGTTGCAAGACTTACTAAAAATAATGATTTCTATTTAAAAAAATCAATAAGTTTATATATAACTTGTATGATACCAACTATAATTACTAATTTATTGATGGCAATTCTATATTATTTAAATATCTTAACATTTATAGGAGCTTTAATTGGTGCGATAGTATCTCTAGTATGTTTCTTTAACTATATTTTAGGATTTATTAGATATACTGATATTACAAATGATAAAAAGCCTTATGCTTTATCTGGTCTAATTATTATTTGGGTAGTAACTTATATCATTGCTATAGTAATTTTTTCAGGAAGTATTGCTACTGACATGACTAAAGATATAGGAATTAAATCAGACTATAATTATAACGATTATTTTAGATGGTAATTAATAACTATGTTTATAAAATTGAAATGCACCCCTTTGGGTAGACATTTATAAAAAAACTATTTTATAGTAGAAT
>CANSFH010000018.1 GCA_947646115.1 uncultured Mycoplasma sp. | reverse complement strand
ATATAAGTGATAATACTTTAAAAATATCAAGTCTAGAACAAAGTAGTACAAGTTGTTATTTATATTTTAGAAAAGCTAATTCAGTGGATAAAATACTAGCTAATTCTAAAGTAAATGAAGGAACACCAGATTTTAGTCAAGTAGCAACAACTGATGAAGGAATGTTTAAAGCAGAAGATGATGAAG
This sequence comes from uncultured Mycoplasma sp., assembly GCA_947646115.1. Classification (GTDB taxonomy): domain Bacteria; phylum Bacillota_I; class Bacilli_A; order RF39; family UBA660; genus Caccenecus. The sequence goes on along the minus strand of CANSFH010000018.1, from coordinate 25,247 downwards.
GAACTTCATATTACTATAGAGGAGCAGTAGAAAACAACTATGTTAAATTTGCTAATAAATATTGGCGAATCATTAGAATCAATGGTGATGGAAGTATCAGAATGATTTATGATGGAGAAACAGCACGAGCAAATGGATCAATTTTAACTTTAGAAACAAGTGCATTTAACACTAAATATAATAATAATGCTTATGTAGGATTCAGATATAAAACTGGGGAAGTTCATGGATTAGAAACTAAATCAACTATATTAATAAATTTAGAAAGTTGGTATAACAATAATTTAGCAAGTTATGAAAATAAAATATATATAAATGCTGGTTTCTGTGGAGATAGAACACCAAGTACAAGCTCAACAGAAACAAATAATTTGGGTGGAACGGGAACCACAGCAACATATTATGGATATATTAGATTGGTAAGAAATACAGCACCAACTTTGGAATGTTCAACAGAAGATTTATACACGATAAGTGGGGCAAATAAGGGAAATAATGCGCTAGAAAAACCTATAGGATTAATAACAGCGGATGAAGTTTCTATGGCTGGAGGATATAGCGGGAAACAAAACGATGTATACTATCTAGACGTAAATCAAAATTATTGGACAATCACACCATATAGTCTGAATAGTGAAGGTAATGCTTTTGTATTTCAAGTGGCTTCGTCTGGGCAACTAGGAGGCAACCGTTTGGATAGCGCACGTGGCCTTCGTCCAGTCATAAACCTTCGCTCTGATATAGAACTAACAGGAACAGGAACAATGAGTGATCCATATGTCGTAGTAGGAGGTAACTAATATGAAAAATAATGATAATAAAAAGAAGTTATTAATATTAGTAGGAATCTTATTACTTATAGGGGGAATATCATATGCTTACTTTACAGGAGTATCAACCTTTAATGGAAATGGCTCAAGTGTTGAAGGTGTTACTTCAAATATAAATGGAGCGCAAGTAAATGTAAGTGGCACATTAGAGCTTAATGATTTAGATATATTACCAGGACATAAGAATGTATCAAGTATAAAATTAACAGCGACAGGAAATAATGAATTTATATCATATAATTTAATATGGAATGGAATAAATAGTTTAAATACACCATTAAACTATACAGTATATAAAACAAATGAAAAAATAGAAGTAACAGCAAACTGTGATAAAAAACAAGAAGCAATGGGATCAGATACAATATATTATGAAGAATGTACAATATCAAATATAAATAATTTAGGTGATATAATATCAAAAGGAACAATAAATAAAAGTACAGAAGAAAGAAAAGAGATATTAGTATCAAATGAATTTGTAACAGCAACAAGTGAAGGAACAGAAGTATATTACTATGTAGTATTAGAATATCCAAATTTAGATGAAGACCAAAATATAGATATGGGAGGCAGCTTCCAAGGAGTAGTAACCGTAGAAGCAAGTACAAGTAAAGCAGATATCAATATAGTAAAAGTATATGCAAATAATGAAGAAGTAGGAAATATACCAAAAAAAGAAGAAGGATTAATACTAGATACTGAAAAGAGTAGTTGTACAAATAATGCTAAACCAATATGGGATAACAATGATTGGAGTTTAAAAGTACAAAGTCTATCAACAAGTGGAACAGATTGTAACCTTTATTTCACAAAGAGTGCATCATCAGAGATACTATCAAATGTAACAATAAATGAAGGAACACCAGACTTTAGCCAAGTGGCAACCACCGATGAAGGAGTATATAAAGCAGAAGATGATGATGGAGACACATACTACTTTAGAGGAGCAGTAACAAATAATTATGTAAAATTTGCTAATAAGTTCTGGCGAATCATCCGAATAAATGGAGATGGAACAATAAGATTAATCTATCAAGGAACAAGTGCCACATCAACAGGAACGAATGCTCAAATTGGAACAAGTGCATTTGTTTCTGGATATAGTAATAATAACATGTATGTAGGGTTCAAGTATACAAGTGGACAAGTACATGGAACAGGAACGAAATCAACAATATTAGGAGTACTAGAAACATGGTATAATAATAATCTAGCCGATTATGCATCAAAACTAGATACAAATGCAGGATTTTGTGGAGACAGAACACCAAGTACAAGTGAAACAGAAATAAATAATCAAGGAGGCACTGGAACAACCCAAACTTATTATGGAGGATATATAAGATTAGATACAAATAAAAGCCCAATTCTTAATTGTTCAAAAGAAGATTTGTATACTATGTTAACTTCATATAAAGGGAATAAAAGTTTAGAATACCCAATAGGATTAATAACCGCAGATGAAGTAAGTATGGCCGGTGGAGTAGAAAGTAGCAAAAATAATGCTTATTATTTATATACTGGTCAGGCCTATAGAACGATTACGCCTTCATGGTTTAATAAGGGTAATACTTCTGCTTTTGTATTTAGCGTTTGGACAGACGGTAGTATTGGCAGTTATAGTGTAGATAGTTCATATGGTGTGCGCCCGGTAATAAATCTCCGCCAAGATGTTAAGTTAACTGGTACAGGAACAATGAATGACCCTTATGTTGTTCAATAGTAAATATAAACATTTTGATTGATTTTTAAACTTTTAAGTGTTAAAATAAGTTCATAAATGTTGATTAAATATTTAGTAGTAACTTTTAGTTCTTAAAAAGAGATTAAATATCATAGGCTGAAAATATTTAAAGATAAAAAAAGTTATGAATTTCATATTTAGGAGTTTTAATAGTATGTCGTGCTATAAACGAAAGAGAGCTAGTAATCCTAGAAGTTAGGTGGTACCGCGATAATTTATCGTCCTAATAGTCTAGGATTTTTTTATGTTTAGGTGGTGATTTATGTCGGATTTAGAATTAGTAAATGTTTTATGGGATTATATGCGTATAGATATGGAAATTAAGCCATGTGATTGTATTTTAGGGTTAGGATGTAATGATTTTTCTATACCTAAAAGATGTGTAGAACTTTATAATGTAGGGTTTGCTGATATAATTATTTTTTCAGGAGGAAGAGGAAAATGTACGCATAACTGGGAAAAGACAGAAGCTGAAAAATTTTGTGAAATAGCTACATCTTTAGGTGTTCCAAAGAGTAAGATTTTACTCGAAAATAAATCAACTAACACTGGTGATAATTTCAATTTTACGAAGCAAATGATAGAGGATAAAAATTTAAATATAAATTCATTTTTGATAGTTCAAAAGCCTTATATGGAAAGAAGATGTTATGCGGCTTTTAAAAAAGTATTTCCTAATAAAGAGTGTTTGGTTACTTCGGCTAAAATTGATATAAATGAATACTTTAAATTATATAAAGAGCTAAATGGTAGTGTTGAAGAGTTAATTAATATTTTAGTTGGAGATGTACAAAGGATTAAAGTGTATGCTGAAAAAGGTTGGCAAATTGAGCAATATATGCCAGATGATGTTTGGGATGCTTATTTGGAGTTAGTAAAAAGAGGCTATAATAAATATATAATAGAATAAAGGAGAGAAAGAAAATGGAAGAAAAATTAAGTAAAATTAAAGAAGCTTTAAATGAAGCTATAAATAGTGCTTTAACGGAAGCAGATGTGTTAAATATTAAATCAGAATATGTTGGTAAAAAAAGTGAGATTCAGGATTTGCTTTCTGGACTTAAAGATATGACTGTTGAAGAAAAAAGAGAGTTTGGAAGTTTAATTAACAATACAAAAAAAGAGATGGAAGAACTTGTTAATAAGAAATTAGAATCTTTGCAAAATAAAGTTAATGTTAATTTTGATGATACTGTTGATTATGAAGTTAAAACTGGTTCATTACATCCTGTTACAATAATTGCTAAAGAAGTAACTGATATTTTAAAGAGAATGGGATTTACAGTTGTAAGTGGTCCAGAAATGGAATCAGAATATTATAACTTTGAAGCTTTAAATGTCCCTAAAGATCATCCAGCTCGTGATATGCAAGATACATATTATTTAGATAATGGAATGCTTCTTCGAACTCAAACGAGTGATAATCAGATTCATGCGATGGAAAATTATGGAGCACCTCTTAGAATATGTGCGCCTGGTAGAACTTTTCGTAATGAAGATTTGGATGCCAATCATGAAAATACATTTTTTCAAATTGAAGGCATGGTAATAGATAAAGGTGTTTCAATTGAAAATTTACTTTATGTAATGAAAACTGTTTTAAGTGAGGTATTTAAAAGAGATGTTGATGTTAGACTTCGTCCAGGTTTCTTTCCATTTACAGAGCCAAGTTATGAAATGGATATGTCATGTCTTATTTGTGGTGGTAAAGGTTGCCCTACTTGTAAAAACAGTGGTTATATTGAAATGGTTGGTAGTGGAATGATTCATCCTAATGTCTTAAAAGCTGGAGGTATTGATTCAGAAGAATATACAGGTTTTGCTTTTGGTATTGGGTTAACACGTCTTGCCATGATGAAATATAAAATAAATGATATAAGAGTTCTAAATAGTGGTGATGTTCGTTATTTGGAAAACTTTAAAATAAATTAGGAGGGAAATTATGTTAATATCTTGTAATAAACTTAAAAGTCATATTAAAAATAGTGATAATATTGATTGGTTAAATATTTGGAAAACTTTTACAGTTAGAACAGCAGAAGTGGAAGAAGTAAGAGTTGTAGGTAATACTTTTGATAATGTAGTAATTGCAGAAATACTTGAATGTGAGGAACATCCTGATAGTGATCACATGCATATTTTAAAGGTTGACTCGGGAGAAGCAGAGCCTATTCAAGTTGTATGTGGAGCGCCTAATGTAAGAGTAGGACTTAAAACTGCTTATGTTAAAGTTGGTGGTCATATTGATGGCATGGAAATAAAGAGTAGACCATTACGTGGGGTAATGTCTAATGGAATGTGCTGCTCTGGTCGTGAACTTGGTATAAGTGATAACCATGATGGAATTATGGATTTGCCAGAGTCTTGGATTAACGGTCGAAATGTAAAAGATTATTTACCTATTGATGATATTATTGTAGAAATTGATAATAAATCTTTAACTAATAGGCCTGATTTATGGGGACACTATGGTATAGCTCGTGAAATATGTGCCATTACGGATCATGAACTTTTACCACTTGAAATTGAAGAAATTGTTAATGATAAGAAAGATTTAGATATTGTAGTCCGTGATAGTAACTTGTGTTATCGTTACTGTGGGTTAAAATTAGAAAATATTATTAATAATGAAACGCCACTTGAAATGCAAATATTCTTATATTATGTGGGTATGCGTTCTATATCTTTAATTGTGGATACTACAAATTATTTAATGCTTGAACTTGGCCAACCAATGCATGCTTTTGATGCTAGAGTAGTTAAAAATATTGAAGTTGGTCTTGCTAATGATGGAGATTTATTCACAACTTTAGATGGCATTAAAAGAACTTTAACTAGCAATATGTTAATGATAAAAAATGGTAATGAATACTTTGGCATAGCCGGTGTAATGGGAGGTTTAGACTCTGAAATATTAAATGATACAACAAGTGTATTTTTAGAATCAGCAACATTTAATGCAGGAAGTATTAGAAGATGTGCAGTAAATCTGGGGCTTAGAACAGAAGCATCATCTCGTTATGAAAAAAGTTTAGATCCAAATATGGCAGAACTTGCAGTAAAAAGATTTGTATATATTTTAAGACAAACTAATCCTAATATGGAAATTACTTCTAACTTAACTGATGTTTATCCTAATCCTTTATGTGAAGAAACTATAATTCTTGATAAAAAAACATTAAGTATTTATATGGGTAAAATTTTAGAGGATTCTCTAGTTAAAAATATTTTAGAAAAATTGAATTTTAAAGTTACAGTTAAAGAGGATGAGTATGAAGTAGTTGTGCCTACTAATAGATGTACAAAAGATATTAAAATTAAGCAAGATGTAATTGAGGAAATTGCAAGAATTTATGGTTTAGAAGAATTTAGTCCTAAACCACTTAAATTAGATTTAACTCCAATTGAACATGAAAATATTTTTGGTTTAGAATATGATGTTAAAAGATTACTTGCTACTAAATTTGATATGAATGAAGTTAATAGCTATTTATGGTATGATACTAATATGCTTCGTAATTTAGGAATAGAAAAAGATAATGTTAAATTACTTGGGAAAGAAGTTAATAATATCTTACGTGATGATTTATCTTTATCTTTAATGAATATGGTAGAACTTAATTTTAAAAATTATAGTAGTGTAAGAATTTTTGAAATAGGAACAGTTATAGTTAATAATCAAAATAAAAGAGTATTATCTTTAGTATTTGGTGATGATGAAAAGAAATTAGAATCTATTTATAATGAAGCTAAAGGTATTGTTAAATATTTATTTAAAATGCTTAAAAATAAAGATGTAATTATAAAGAATAATGTTAATGAAAAAAGTTATTATGATGATAATTTAGGTAAAGTAATTTATCTTGATGATATAAGAATAGGGGAAATTAATGTACTTAATAAAATTATGTCTAATAAGTTAGCTAAAAAGAAGTGTGTAGTAACTATTGATATTGATTTTGATATATATGTTAATATAGAAAAAGATAATATTTTATCAAAAGAAGTTAGTAAATATCCAACTGTTACATTAGATTATACAATTAATATAAATGATTTAAAATATCAAGATTTAAAAGATGTTATAGATACTTTTAGAAGTAAACTGATCAAGAAATATGAACTTGTAGAAGTTTATAATAATAAATATACAATTAGATATGTTTTAGGTAGTGATAATAAAACTTTAGAACAAAAAGATTTACAAACATTTAAAGATAGATTTATGGATCATATTAAGAATAATAATATGTTAATAGAAATGTAAGATTATGAGTATACTTAATAATTGGATATTTTATATAGTCTTATATTTAGTATTTGCGGTTTTATATAATCAAACTTTTAAAATAAATACTAGAAATATGAAAAAAGCAGGAGCGCTTACAGTGCTTATTGAAGGTTTAGCCGGTTTAATTATTTTAATTTTTATGCCTTTATTGGAAATTAAATTTCCGAATGATATAAAAGTATATATATTTCTTGGAATTGCTATAATTTTTTATGCTATATATGATAGACTTGCTACTAGCGTAAGAAGAGGAATTGAAGCTTCTACTTATAGTATAATTAAACAATTATCTACTGTGTTTATGATTATAGCAGGTTTAGTATTTTTTAAAGAACCATTTATTTTAAATAAAGTTATTGGAGCATTTTTAATAGTAATTAGTAATGTATTAGTATTTTATAAAAAAGATAACTTTAAACTTGATAAATATGTTCTTTTAGGAATTGGGGCTAATATATTTTATACTGCAGCTTTATTTATAGATGTAAATTTATCTGATAGTTTTAATTTACCATTTTATGTTGCTACGACTTTGATTGTTCCAGCATTGTTAATTGCGTTATTTGAAAGAATAAAACCTAAAGATATTATAAATGAGTTTAAAAATGGTAATAAAATAGCTATTGTAGCTACGGCAGTATCTTGGGGTGTTATGATATTTTTCCAACTTAGAGCTTATCAATTAGGTAAGGTTACAGTTGTTGCTCCTTTATGCAGTTTAACAGTTATATTAAATGTTATTGTTGCTTACTTATTTTTAGGGGAGAAATCTAGTTTATTAAAAAAGATAATTGCTAGTATACTGATTATTATAAGCGTTTTATTAATAAAAATATAATAGATAATTAGGGTTAATCTAAGATTCTTTGCATACGTTTTGTCTCCGTATAACTATCCTAATGCTAACGTGTTCGCTGTGTGGTCGGATGGCAACCTCAACAATGCGAACGTGAACAACACGATTGGTGTGCGCCCAATATCCTTTTAAAACTCAAATATTTGGTTAAGGCTAAATATAGCAGAATTAGGATACAAGATTAATCCTTAAGTATGAATACTTTAAATATATAATACCGATGTTTTATATCTTGAATATGAAACTATTACGGTATTTTTTTGTAAATTTGGTATATTTAATAGTATTAAATTGGTAATTGCACTAATAAAATATGTATTTTAAATTATTTTTGTAGATAAGGTATTGTCTAAAAGAAATTTTTTTAGTATAATATTTTTAGAATAGGGTGAATTGTAATGGATGTACAAAATGAAAACAGTATAAGTAATAAAAGAAATCTTTTAGCGGCATTTATTTTAACTATGGCTTTAGTTATTATTGGAATTAGTGCTTCTTATGCTTATTTTATTAATTATGTAAAGGAAGTAAATCCAGAAAATCAAGGAGTTATTGTTAGGAGTGGAGACTTAACTTTAAACTTTAGAACAGAAAATGATAAGTATATTAACGCTACAGCTGCTAAATTAATTAATGATGCTGATGTAACAAATGCATCAAATAATGATTATACAAGTTTTAGCGTAACTCTTCCAAGTGATGCAAAAGTTAGTAATGCTAGTTATGATTTGTTTTTAACCGATATAAAAATGACTTCTAATTTTAAAAGTGAATATTTGAAATGGGCATTATATAATGGTGATACTGAAGTGGCAAAAGGTAATTTTAATGGAGTGACTTTATCTAGTACTGCTGATAGTGAAGGATATTATACTGCTTCTAATATTACTTTAAAAAGTGTTATTGACATAAGTAAAGGTACTACAACAAGTTATAAATTATATATTTGGTTAAGTAATGATTCTAACGTACAACAAAATAGTTTACTTAATGGTAAACTTAGTGCTAAAGTTGGATTTAGAGGAATTTCTAAAGCTAGTTAACATCACAGTTAGTGATGTTTTTCTTTGTAAATGGATTTTTTTGGTGGTTTAATAACATTATAAAATATGTTATAATTATTATAGTAGGAGGTAGTTATGAAATTTATACAAATAAAGAATTGTTATAAAGTATATAAAAATGGTGTGTCAGCTATAGCTGATTTGACACTTAATATAAATAAAGGTGAATTTGTTTTTGTAATAGGGGCTAGTGGTTCGGGTAAATCAACACTTATTAAACTTTTATATAGAGAAGAGAAGCCAACTAAAGGCGATGTTTCTATTGGAGGAATTAATGTTGGGAAACTACGTAATGGTACTGTATATAAGTTAAGAAGAAAATTAGGTATAGTATTTCAAGATTTTAAATTGTTGCCAAAACTTACAGTTTATGAAAATGTGGCTTTTGCTTTAGAATGTATGGGATTAAAAGACAGTGAAATTAGACCTAAAGTATTAGTAGCTTTAGAACATGTAGGTCTTAAAGATAAAACAAGAAGTTTTCCTAATGAATTATCTGGTGGAGAACAACAAAGAGTTTGTATAGCAAGGGCTATTGTAAATGATCCTAAACTATTAATTTGTGATGAACCAACAGGAAATTTAGATCCAAAGACCTCAAAGGAGATTATGACAGTTTTAGATAATATCAATAAAAATTTAGGGACAACTATCATTATGGCAACACATGATAAAGATATTGTAAATAAAATGAAAAAAAGAGTAATTGTTTTAGATTCAGGTATTCTTAAAGAGGATCATATGAAAGGAAGTTATAAGGCTAGTGAAAGCGTTTAGAGTAGTAAGTAGAAGTATAAGAGATTCACTAAAAAGTGTTTTTAGAAATTTTAGCTTAAGTATGGCTAGTGTTATTTGTATTACCATAACTTTAATTTTAGTAGCGCTAGCGATAATAGTTTCAGTAAATGTTAATCATGTTACCAAAACTATGGAAGAAGAGTTAACAATAGTTGTTTATGTAAATAAAGAAGCTACTGAAACAGAAGTAAAAGAGATAGAAAGTAAAATAAATAATATTAAAGCAGTTAAAAATTTAGTCTATAAGAGTAAAGAAGAATGGCGTTTAGAAATGAAAAGTTATTCTGAAAATTTAGAAGTTACATTAGATTATTTAGAAACTAATCCTTTATTAGATTCATTTGTTGTAACAGTAAATGATACATCTGAATTAGCACCTACTGCTAAAGAAATAAGAACTATAAGCGGTGTTAAAAATGCTAATTATGGCGAAGGTATGGTTGAAGAAATTATTTCTGTATTTGATGTAATTAAGACTGTTACTATTGTGATTGTAGCATCTTTAATTTTAGTTACAGCATTTTTGATTAGTAATACTATTAAATTAACAATTTTCTCAAGAAGAAGCGAAATTGAAATTATGCGTTTTATTGGTAGTAGTAATATTGCTATTAAATTACCATTTATATTTGAAGGTTTTTTACTAGGGATTATTGGTTCTTTAGTACCAGTAATTGTTGCAATTTATGGTTATATAATCGCATTTGAAAAATTGGGTGGAAGTGTATCTTTTGGTGTTATTGAACTTGTTAAACCAATGCCATTTATTTTATATACAGCTTTAATATTAGTTGCTATAGGAGCTGTTGTAGGTATGTTTGGTTCAGCTAGAGCAGTAAGGAAGTATTTGAAAATATGATGAATAATAGTTTAAGAAAAAAAATTACTTTTAGTTTAGTTAGTTTTTTGGGGATAAGTATTTTACTGATGCCAATTAATGCTCATGCGGCTGCTGAAACACTAGGTGATTTAAGAAAGGACTATGAATCACTATTAGCTGAAAAAAGGGCAGCTGAACGAAAAAGTGATGCTGCAAAAGCAGAAATAGCAGCTAAAGAAGCAGCTATAAAAAAAGCAGAAAATGATTTGAATGAAGCAGAAATAGAACAAAAAGAAGCTGAAGAAAAAATAGAAGAATCTAATAAAAATATAGAATCTTTAAAACTAGAGAGTGAAAAAGTTTTACTTTATATGCAACAGATGCAAAGTGAAAATGCTTATGTTGAATATGTAACTGGTAGCTCAAGTATGACAGAGCTCATCACAAGAATAGAAGCAGTAAAACAAATTACAGGCTATATTCAAGATACTGTCAATAATTTAAAAAATGAAATTAAAGCTAATGAAGAATTAAAAAAGGAATTAGAGATAAAGCAAAAAGAATTAGAAGAGCAAATAGTTAAATATGAAAATACTATTACGAAGCTTCATAGTGATGCTGCATCTTATGATAAGTTTGCTTTAGGATTAGATGAAAGAATTCAAATAGCTAAAGATGCTTATGAGAATAATAAAAAAATATGTTTAAATAATATTGGTAAAACTGATGATTCAGTAAAATTATCTAGTTGTACAAAAATGCCTGCCAATGGACAATGGCTAAAACCGTTAAATAGTGGAGTTACAACTAGTACTGTTGGTTCAAGATGGGGAAGTTATCATAATGCGTTAGATATTGGGGGAAATAAAGAAGGAACACCAATTTATGCTGCAGCAGCAGGTCAAGTTTCAGGTAAAATAAATAGATATTGGTGTGGCGGTAATATGCTTTATATTAATGTTAATGTAGGCGGTCAACAGTATACAACTTATTATTATCATCTATTAAGATTTAATGTTAACGTAGGTGATGTTGTAACACAAGGAACTATTATTGGTTATGTTGGCGGAGGAGCTAGTACATCTAAAAAATACGGTGGATATGATTCTTGTACAACAGGAGCTCATCTTCATTATGGCGTACAAAAAGGTTATTATAATAGTAGAACAGGGATAGTTCGCAGTAATGTTATTACGCCTCCAGGTTTCCCTAATAGAACTGGTTATAGATTTACTTCAAGATATGATTATTATCAAGGTTAAAACATTCTTTTTAGAGTGTTTTTTCTCTGTACAAAATATCTAAAATAATATATAATTTAGGTATAATATAGAGTAGACGGGTAAGGAGTGAATTTATGACAATTAATGATTTTTTAAAAAAAATTGCAAGTGATATTAAAAGTACTGATAAAAATTTTACTAGTGAAGATTTTTATTATATATTAAAATATTCTGGAGTTAAAAAGAATGGTACTAAAGCTCAAGATATAGAAAAATTTTATCAAGACTTTATCGATAATTTAGATAATTCGCTAGTTAAATATGAAAAAAGAAATGTAAAAAATTTAGCTAATGGAACTAATTATATTGGATTTTATGTTGATAAAAAAGCTGATTATTTAGAGGCTGTTAAATTATATTTTCCAGTGAAGTATGATTATTTAATTAGCGCTCTTAAAACTACATTTTTATATTTAATTAGAAATAATATAAAAGCAACAGTTAAGTTTCATAATAAAGCTACTAATGAAGGAATTGTTATAAGATTTTATGATAAAAATGATGTAATGCCTTTTATTAATTATTGCAATAATAATTTTGTATTAAAAGATTTAATTGTAAGTTGTAATCCTTTTATTACGACTATTTTTGGACTAGGAATAGTAAGAGATGATAATACTGTAAATTCTTACAATGGGATGTTAAGTGATATGTTAGAAGAATACTTTAGATTTCTTAAAGAAAGTAATGTATTAGATAGAGCATGTGATATTGATTTTTTAGACTATTTAATTAAAAGATTAGATATAGAAAAAGATGAAAAAAATAAATTTAATATAAAGGCAATTATTTCTAATATAAAAGCAATATTAAATAAAGAAAATCCACTTTAAAAAACTTGATATATAAATGATGTTGCGATAAAATATATTTTACGGGAGAAATGTTATGAAAAATGTATTATTTTATTTAAACAACTTACTAAAAGACAATGATACAGTTGTAGTAGCTACTTCCGGGGGACCTGATTCAATGTTACTATTGCATCTCTTATGTGATATTAAAAATGATGTAAATATAAATGTTATTGCTATACATATTAATCATCATTTGAGGGAAGAGAGCAGTAAAGAAGCTTTATTTGTAGAAGATTTTTGTGAGAAAAATAGTGTTATTTATGAGTATAGGGAAATAAATTTTTATAATGGCAATATTGAGGCAGATGCAAGGACTAAAAGATATGAATATTTTTCAGAAATTGTAAATAAATATCAAGCCAAATATTTATTTACAGCTCATCATGGAGATGATTTATTAGAAACTATTTTAATGCGTCTTACAAGAGGAAGTAGTATTAAAGGTTATAGTGGTTTTCCTAAAGAAACAGATATGGGAAGTTATAAATTAATTAGGCCATTCATTACATTAACTAAAGAAGAAATTCTTAATTATATGGATAAAAATAATTTTAAGTATGTAATCGATAATAGTAATTTTTCAAGAGATTATACACGTAATAGATATAGACTTGATATGTTACCTTTCTTAAAAAAAGAAAATAAAAATGTGCATTTAAAATTTTTAAAATTTAGTGAAGAATTGATTAAAGTTAATGAATTTTTAGATAAATATGTAAAAAAAATAATAGAAGATATTAAAGATGAAAAAGGTTTAAAAATTACAGAGCTTTTAAAATTAGATAGCTTTTTATTAGATAAAGTTATAGAACATGAGATTAGTTTAGTTTATATAAATAATTTATATTTAATTAATGATAAACATGTTTCTATTATAAAAGAAATTATAAATAATAAAAATAGTAATTTAATAGTAAATTTACCTAATAATGTTTTAGCTATAAAAGAATATAATTATTTAAAATTTGTTCATAATAAAGAAAGATGTAAAGATTTTTGTTATATTTTAGACGATTATGTTAAAGTTCCAAGTGGTGTAATAAAAAAGATTGAGGAAAGTAATTTAAAAAGTAATTATGTAATAAGATTAAATAGTAAAAAGATAAAGCTTCCTATTTATGTGAGAAATAGACAAGATGGAGATAAAATGGAAGTTAAAAATTTGAATGGGACTAAAAAAATAAAAGATATTCTTATTGATTCAAAAGTAAGTTTAGATAAACGAGATATTTTTCCTATTGTTACAGATAGTGATAATACAATAATTTGGCTACCAGGTGTAAAAAAATCAAAATTTGATGTGGAAACAAGTGGAATATATGATATAATACTTTCATATGAGGAGGAATAAAATGAATATAAAAGATGTAAAGAAAAATAATCAAGTTAGAGCTTTTTTTCCTTATTTAATATTATTTATTATTATTATAACTGTATTTTTTATATTAAATATGGGGACTAATAAAGTAAATAAATTAACTACGGGAGAACTTTTAACTGCGATTAAAGAAGAAAAAGTAACAGAAATTACTATTATGCCAAAAGCAAGTGAAAGCATTTACTATGTTAGAGGTAAAATTGATGGATATAAAAAGAATGAATCTTTTGAAGCCAAAGTTGTAGAAGCTGAAATAGAGAATATTACTAATTATGCTTTAGTAAAATCTATTAAAGAGTATAAGACGGAATCTGATCCAGGAAGTAGTACTTTAGTTTATATAATAATAAATGTGTTACCTTTAGTATTATTAGTAGTTGTAACTTATATTTTATTTAGTAAACTAGCTAATTCTAATAAAGGTTCAATGGATTTTGGTAAATCAAGAGCTAAATTAAGTGATGATAAGCATCAAGCTAAGTTTAGTGATGTAGCGGGGCTTAAAGAAGAAAAAGAAGAAGTCAAAGAATTAATTGATTTCTTAAAAAATCCTAAAAAATTCCAAAAATTAGGAGCTAGAATTCCTAAAGGAGTATTGTTAGTTGGGCCTCCTGGAACTGGTAAAACTTTACTTGCACGTGCTGTAGCAGGAGAGGCTAATGTACCATTTTTCTATATAAGTGGTTCTGATTTTGTAGAATTATTTGTAGGTGTAGGAGCTAGTCGTGTTCGTGAAATGTTTAAAGACGCTAAAAGAAGTGCGCCATGTTTAATATTTATTGATGAAATCGATGCAGTAGGACGCCAAAGAGGTACTGGATTAGGCGGTGGCCATGATGAAAGAGAACAAACATTAAACCAATTGCTTACTGAAATGGATGGATTTGGTGAAAATGAAGGTATCATAATTATGGCAGCTACTAATAGACCTGATGTTCTTGATCCAGCATTGCTTCGTCCTGGAAGATTTGATAGACAAGTTACGGTAAGCTTACCTGATGCTAGTGAAAGAGAAGCTATTTTAAAAGTTCATGCTAGAAATAAAATATTAGCTTCAGATGTTAATGTTAAAAATTTAAGTTTAAGAACTCCTGGTTTTAGTGGAGCTGATTTAGAGAATTTACTTAATGAAGCAGCTTTACTTGCGGTTAGAAGAAACAAGACTGCTATTACAATGGATGAAATTGATGAAGCAACAGATCGTGTTTTAATGGGGCCAGCAAAAGTTAGTCGTAAAATTACAGATAAAGAAAAAAGATTAGTAGCTATTCATGAATCTGGTCATGCTGTAATAGGTATAAAACTTGAGGATGCTAATGAAGTTCATAAAATTACAATTATTCCAAGAGGTATAGCTGGTGGTTATACAATGATGTTACCTCGAGAAGAGAAAATTGCTATTCTAACTAGAAAAGAACTTGAAGCTCAAATTATTGGTTTACTAGGTGGTCGTGTTAGTGAAGAAATGTTTTTAGGTGAAGTTACAACTGGGGCTAGTGATGACTTTAGAAGAGCTACTAATATTGCAAGATCAATGGTTACAGAATATGGTATGAGCGAATTAGGTCCAGTACAATATGAGCAAAAAACAGAAGGCGTTTTCTTAGGTCGTGATTATGGTAAGACTAAAAACTTCTCTGATAAAGTAGCACATGAAATTGATGAAGAAGTTCGTAAGATTGTGGAAGAATGCTACGAGAAAGCGCGTAAAATATTAAAAGATAATAAAGATTTAGTAAATTTACTAGCTGATCAATTAGTAGAAAATGAAACTTTAACAAAAGAACAAATTGATTCTTTAGTAACAACTGGAAAATTAAATGATGAAACAGAAGTTACTTTAGCTGAATTAAAAGAGCAAGCTCGTGAAAAAGGAATTAAAGGTTATACTAAAATGACACGCGAGGAGCTAGAAGAAGCTTTAAAAGAAGAATAAAAAAACTGTTAAAATTAACAGTTTGCAAGCTAACATATTGTTAGCTTTTTTTAGTTTTTAACTTTTTCTTTCTTGGTAGGTGGTTTTTCTATATTTTCTAAAGCATATTTACATGCTTCGATAACAAATTGAGAAAAAGTAACTTGATTTTTAGAAGTTATTTTTTTAATATCTTTAATTAATTTATTAGGAAATCTCACACATTTGTTGGTAGTCTTTTTACTTTCAATATTTAAATTAAAACTCATTTTTCCAAACCTCTTTTCTATGTATATTATTTTACAAAAAAATATTCTGTAATCATATGATAGAAAAATTTAAGGTAATTTTTATATTAATTATAGTAGCTTTATTTTAAAAAACGTGCTAATATTATGATATAGTTAAAATAAGGTGAAGATATATGAAGAAAAGATTTATATTTGATGAAAATTATATCAAGCGATATGCTAAAAAAGATAAAATGAGATGGTTGATAATTGGTGGGGTTGCTTTAGTTTTAATTATAATAATAATAATTGTTATGTTAGCATCTAGAAAACCAAGTAATAAACCTTCTAATCCAAATGTAGTTCCTGCTTTTGAACTTAAGGAAGAACTTAATTTAGAATCTGGTAGTTTGTTGCCTGAAGTTGTAGATTATTTTGATAAGTTGGAAAATATAGATATCAATGATATTAAAATTACTTATCCAGAAGAGTTTGAGATAAGTTATGATAAAAGTGCTTGTACTGAAGAAGAAATTGAAGAAATAGATAATGCAGATGAAGAACAAATTAAAGAATTTGCTTGTGTAGACTCTACTTTAATTAATCCTGCAACATATGGAATAACAATAACAGTGCAAGATAAGGAATATACTGTTAATTTAAATGTAGTTGATACAGAAGGGCCAACTATTTTAACTGAAAATGTTGAAATATTTGTTGGTGAAAAATATGAAATAGATGATTTTATAAAGCTATGTACAGATTTTAGCAATGAATGTATACCTAATTATTATAAAGGTGATTTAGATAGTGAAGGTAAAGAAATAGATTATTCTAATTTTACTGAACCTGGAGAATACACAATTAAAATTGTAGCAGAAGATTTATATGGTAATGAATCTGAACCTGTAGAAGTTAGTTTAAGAATTATTAAACCTGAATCTAAAGTTTATACAGTTACTTTTAATAGTAATGGTGGGTCAGCAGTAGAAGCAAGTAAGGTTGAAGAAAATTCAGTAGTTGCAGAACCAGAATCACCTTCTAGAGCTGGATATAATTTCCTTGGTTGGTATTATGAAGGAGCAAAATATGATTTTAAAGCAGCTGTTACTAAAGATATTACTTTAGTAGCTAATTGGGAAAAGATAAATACTTCTAATCCAGGGCCAAATCCAAAACCAGATGTACCAGGAGTTATTAATGTATCTAGTATTAGTTTAGACTATAAAACAATTTATTTGAGTGTTGGTCAAAGTAAAACGGTAAAAGCTTATGTTTATCCAACAAATGCAACAAATAAAAATGTAGCTTGGTCTTCAAGTGATAAAAGTATTGCGACTGTATCTGGTGGTAAAATAACAGGTATTAAGAGTGGAGAAGTTACGATTACTGCTACAAGTGGAGGTAAAAGTGCATCTTTAAAAGTAGTTGTTAGTGATAATGGTTCTTCTTCAACTACTTGCCAATTTGGTGATACAGCTTATAATAAAAATTATATTTTATCTGTAAATTTAACTAAAAATAATTGTGCTGTTAATCCGAATATATCTTATTCTGAATCGGTTTCCGCAAAAGATTATCAAAAATTAGTAAGTGAACTTTCTAATATGGGCTTTAAAATTAATGTTAATTATTTTAGTCATAAGTATTCCTATGTTAATGTTAAAAATAATTCAGGGCTTGGATTGGTAGGATATCAAATTACTAGTCGTGTAACGGTAATTGATCCTGATAATACATACAAATCTCTTTCTGCTGAATATATAATAAATCCAGATGGTTCGCGAAAGTTTATATCAAATAATATTTCTAGAAATGGAGTAAGCTTAAAGTAGCTTATTCTTTTTTTATTAGTAAAATAAAAGAAAGTAATTAGTTTTTACTTTCTTTTTGGAAATTATTTAATTAGATTATCTATTATTTCTAAATCTCATATTAGGATCAAGAATAGCTTTTCGAAGTCTAATGTCTGTTGGAGTAACTTCAACATATTCATCATCTTCAATAAATTCTAAAGCTTCTTCTAATGTGAATTTTTTAGCTTTTGTTAAATTGATAGCTTCATCACTACCACTAGCTCGAGTATTGGTTAAGTTTTTATTTTTACAAGGATTTACATTTAAATCATTATCACGATTATGAATACCAATAATCATACCAATATAAACTTCAGTTGCAGGATCAATGATTAAAGTACCACGGTCTTCTAAATTCCATAACGAATAACCCAATGCTTTACCATTTTCCATAGAAACTAAAACCCCATTTTTACGACGAGATATATTTCCAACATAAGGTTTATAAGAATCAAAACTACGAACCATAATTCCTTCACCTTTAGTATTAGTTATAAATGCACTTCTATAACCAATTAAACCTCTGGTTGGAACTAAAAATTCTAAATGGACAAAATTGTCATCAGTATTAGTTATAACCTCTAGTGTTCCCTTTCTTTCTTGTAAATCATTAATAACTGTTCCAGAATAATCACTTGGGACATTTATAATTACACGTTCAAATGGTTCACATTTTTTGCCATCAATTTCATCAAATAGTACTTCTGGTTTTGATACAGATAATTCATATCCTTCGCGACGCATGTTTTCTAATAAAATAGATAAATGTAATTCACCACGTCCACTAACTTTATAGCCATCAGTTTCTGCTAATTCTTCTACTTGTAAACCAACATTAGTTTCAAGTTCTTTTTCTAATCTTTCTTTAATATGACGAGTAGTTAAGAATTTTCCACTGCGGCCTGCAAAAGGGGATGAGTTAACTAGGAAATTCATTGATAGGGTAGGGCGTTCAATTATAATTGGTGGTAGAGGATCAATAACTCCTTTTTCACATATAGTGTCACCAATTGAAATATCAGCACAGCCAGCAATAGTTACAATGTCCCCAAAATAAGCTACATCTTTTTCTACTTTATTAATGCCTTCATTTACAAATAACTTACTAATTCTAAAAGATTCTTCTTTACCATCATTTTTTATAAGAGTAACTGTTTCTCCATTTTTAACTTTACCTTTTGTTACACGACCAATTCCTAAACGACCAATGTAATCATCATATCCTAAATTAGATATTTGAAGTTGTAATGAATCATTTTCATTTCCTTTAAAAGGTTCAACTTGTTTAATAATAGTTTCAAGTAATGGAGAAATATCTTTTTCCTCGCCATCAAGAGAAAGTTTAGCGATACCATTTTTAGCTATCCCATAAATGATTGGGAAGTCTAATTGTTCATCACTAGCATTTAGTTCCATAAATAAATTAAATGTCATATCAACAACTTCTTCAGGACGAGCATCTTTTTTATCAATTTTGTTAATAAATAAAATAGGTTTTAAGTTTTGTTCTAATGCTTTATTTAAAACAAATCTTGTTTGAGGCATTGGACCTTCAGAAGAGTCAACTAATAATATAACAGTATCAACTGTTTTAATAACACGCTCTACTTCACTAGAAAAATCAGCATGACCTGGAGTATCTACAATATTTATTTTATAGTCTTTATATCTTATAGAGCAATTTTTGGAATAAATAGTAATACCTCTTTCTCTTTCAATATCATTACTATCCATTACACAATCAACTTTTTCATCGCGGGCATTAAAAACTCCATTTTGGTCTAATAAAGCATCAACTAGAGTACTTTTACCAGCATCAACATGGGCAACCACTGCGATATTTATGATTTTTTCCATAAACTCAACTTCTTTCTTTTAAAACTAGTATAGTTTATCACAAAATAGCTATTTTAACAAGGGGGTAACGATTATAAACATAGATATGAAAAAACTTATATATATACTTTTCTTTGTGCATATATTTACATTTTTAAATTTAAATTATCACTAAATATAATACTATCTATTATTGAGGTAGCAATTTTATATTGTGGATTTTTATAACAGGTTGAATTAGCTACTAATTGAATGATTTCTTCCTTGATATTATGATTTAAAGATAAATTAAGATATGTTTTGATGAAAATTGCATATGTTATAAGACTAGCATATAAGTGAGGTCTAGTTGAGGCTTTAATGTCTGGTATATTTAAGCCTGTAGTGCATTTATAAATTGTCTTTAATAAATTTTGAAAAAAGTCTTCAGTAAAAGTATCTTCAGTTATGACTGGGGGTGTATAATCATCTATTGTATAATGCTCTAAAAAATGTTCTTCAATATGAGATAATTCGGGGATAGAGATTAAAAGATACTTTTTTACTAATAAAGCTTCTTTATATAAAATGTTGGGATTTTCTTTTAAAAAGGTGTTTAAGTGTACTAAAAAATATGATAAGAATGTAGAAATTTCGTCTAAATTAGGAATTTCAGTTGCTAAATTATTTGCTAAATTAACATCATTAGTATTTTCTGCTTCATCGTTACTACTTTCTTCATCATCTTGTACTGTAGAAATATAATAATCACTGCGATCATATCTTAAAAGACAAAATTTTAAATGATTATAGGAAAATAAAATAATATACCAAGGAGAGTTAATAAAGGGTTCACTAGGATCAGATATAAAGTGTCTATCAAACCAATTAAAACAAACATTAAGTTTGGCTAATGTACTATTACTTGCATCATTGATTAATTCTTTTAATTCTTCGATTATACTTTTTAATGTCTTAAAGTCTTCAGGAGTATTAGGAATATTATGAAGTTCATTTTCTCCTAATTTTAAATATTTTTTTAAGATAAGAGAGTTTAATGTTAGGAATTCTACTGTTTCATTAAAGGGGAATTTAATACCAAGAGCTTCACAAATTATTGATTCTAGACAAAAGTCTGCTACTTCTCTTTCTAAATCAGTTAAATTATAGTGATGTATTTCTAAAATATTATAATGAAGGGTTTCAACATCAGCAGTAATATTTATATTTTCGCCGTCACTGTCTATTAAACCTTCAAATTCATCAAGGAAACTAATTAATTCTTTATCAAAATCATATGACAAGCGAATTTTTTCTTCTTTTTCAATTAATTTTATTAAAGTATTAAATCCATGCTTTAATTTGGCAATGCTTACTGAATTAGTATCGGCAACATAAATAATTAGTTTTAATAATTCTAATATTAAAATATCACTATGAATTTTCATTTTTATTTTCTCCCCTAAAAAAATTAATATATATTATAAGGTATAAAAAAAGATAATGCAATAGCTTAAAATGCATAGACTTTAAGCGTCATTATCAAATGTTTAGAATATTCAAGGAATTAATATGTTTTTCTAAAAATTAGAAAGTTATAATATTATCAGGGGTGAGGTTTAAATAAATCCGTCTAATATTATCAGTGTGAATTTAATCCCTTTTTACTATAAGTAAATTATAACATAAATTAAAAAGATATTCTAGATATATTTAGTGTAATATGATATATTTATTAGGCTAGGAGTATTTATATGAATGAAGAAATTATAAAAAATATATATTTGGAATTAGGAATTAAGGAGTTTCAAGTAAATAATACATTAAAGCTTTTAAGTGAAGGTTCTACAATTCCTTTTATTGCAAGATATAGGAAAGAAGCAACAGGTAATTTAGATGAAAATGAGATTGAAAAAATTAATGAAGTATATACTTATCAAGTTAATTTATTAAAACGTAAAGAAGATGTAATTCGTTTAATTGATGAAAAAGGATTACTTACAGAAGAATTAAAAAGTAATATAATGCGAGCTACTAAA
This sequence comes from uncultured Mycoplasma sp., assembly GCA_947646115.1. Lineage (GTDB taxonomy): Bacteria > Bacillota_I > Bacilli_A > RF39 > UBA660 > Caccenecus. Next base: position 3,468 of record CANSFH010000018.1, on the reverse strand, counting down.
CTAGTTGAAGTTGAAGATTTATATCGCCCTTTTAAAGAGAAAAAGAAAACAAAAGCTACAGAAGCGATTAAGCTTGGATTGGAGCCTTTGGCAAAAGAAATATTTAGAGAAAATAAGGATATAAAAATTATTGCTAAAAATTATATAAATGATAAAGTTAAAGATACTCAATTTGCTTTAGAGCAAGCAACGTATATTGTAGCAGAAAATATTAGTGATAATGCTAATTTTAGAAAATATATTAGAGAAAATACTTTTAAATTTGGTATTTTAAAATCTATAAAAAAGAAGAATGCTAATGATGAAGATAAAATATATGAGGGTTATTATGACTATAGTGAACCAGTTAAGTATATAAAACCTCATCGAGTTTTAGCATTAAATCGTGGAGAAAAAGAAGGAATATTGAATGTTAGTATTTCTTATAATGAAGAGTTTTTGGAAAATTATTTAAAGGGAAAACTTATTCATAAAGATAATAAAGATACAACTGAATTAATTGTTAGTAGTATTAAAGACGCTTTAAAAAGATTAATTATGCCATCAATTGAAAGAGAAATAAGAGCAGAATTAACTTTAATGGCAGAAGATGCTGCTATTGGAAATTTTAGTAAAAATTTAAAAAATTTATTGATGCAACCTCCAATAAAAAGTAAAACAGTTTTAGGTTTTGATCCAGCATTTAGAACTGGTTGTAAGCTTGCAGTTATTTCGTCAACTGGTGAAATGGAACATATAGATGTTATTTATCCTCATGAACCTAAAAATGAAGTAGAAAAATCAAAACAAAAGATTCTTGATTTAATTGATAAATATAAAATTGATATAATTGCTATAGGTAATGGAACTGCTTCTCGAGAAAGTGAAGCTTTTATTGCTAATACAATTAAAGATGCTAAAAGAGATGTAGGATATATCATCGTAAATGAAGCAGGTGCAAGTGTTTATTCGGCTAGTAAGTTAGCCCAAGCGGAATTTCCAGATTTACATGTTGAAGAGAGAAGTGCGGTTTCGATTGCTAGACGTTTAATTGATCCATTAAGTGAACTTGTAAAAATTGAACCTAAAAGTATTGGTGTTGGTATGTATCAACATGATGTTTCTGAAAAAAAACTTGATAGTGAACTTACTTTTGTTGTTTCGACGGCTGTTAATAGTGTTGGTGTAAATGTCAATACGGCATCTCGTGAACTTTTGAGTTATATTTCGGGCTTAAATAAAAGAGCCATCGATAAATTGATGGATTATAAAAAGAATAAAGGTAAAATAAATTCTAGAAAAGAACTAGAGAAATTATTTAGTGATAAAATTTATGAACAAGCTGTAGGTTTTTTAAGAATAGTTGGTGGTACTAATATATTAGATAAAACTTCAATCCATCCTGAAAGTTATAAGATAGTTGAAGAAATATTAACTAAATATGATTTAACCTTGGAAGATATTGGTAGTGAAAAGATTAGTAAAGTATTAAGTAATATAGACATAGAGAAATTGGCTAAAGAATTAAACAGTGATAAATATACAGTAGAAGATATTATAAAATCTTTAATAGTTCCATTACGTGATCCTCGTGACAATATAGAAGCACCAATTTTAAAAAGTGATATTTTAACTATTGAAGATTTAAAATTAGGAATGGAACTTCAAGGGACAGTCAGAAATGTTATAGATTTTGGTGCCTTTGTAGATATAGGTCTTAAAAATGATGCTTTAATTCATATATCAGAAATTAGTAATGATTTTATTAAACATCCTAGTGAAGTGTTAAATGTTGGCGATATAATTACTTGTTATGTTTTGAAGGTTGATAAGGAAAAAAAGAAGGTATCCTTAACACTTAAGAAAGAAAATATAGAATTGTAAAATAAATAGTATAAAAAAGCTTGCATAAAATAAAATTATTTGTTATGATTTTTATAGTAAAGGAGGATAGATGGAGATGGAAAAGAAAAACACTATATTATTAACAGTTATCGCTGTTGCGACATTATTAGTTGCCGTAGTAGGAGCTACATTTGCATATTTCACAGCTACAACACAAACTGGAACTGGTGCAGGAACAACTGCTACAGATACTGCAACAACTGTTGGTGGTACTAATCTTGAGTTAGCTCCAATTTCTAATGTAGAAGGTGCTGCTGATATGAAGTATCCAGGTGGTAAAATGGTTGTAGGTGGAAAAATTACAGCTACTGCTACTGGTGATAATACATATAATATGACTTATACTGTTAATGCTGAAATTGATACTACTGCTTTAGGTTCTAGTACTTCTGAAGTTAAATGGACTTTATATGAAGTAGCTGATGAAGTTACAGGTAAATTAGTGGATAGTTGTCATTTGGATGAAGTAGCTGATGGTAATAACAAGAATTATTCATATTCTGGATGTACTGTAAATACTGGTATAACTAGTGGTACTCCTGTTTTAGGTGAAGCCAAAGAAGTTGGTACTGGTACAATAAGTACTCATACTGCAAAAACTGTTATTACAGCAACTGACGAAGCTTTAAGTGGTGTTAAAGCTGGTGCTGATCAAACAACTGTATATTATTTAGTTGTTGAATATGTAAATGCAGAAACAAATCAAGCTGCAACAGATGCTGGAAAAACTATTACTGCAAGTATTATAAGTATTACTGACGGAAAATCTGCAGTTACACAATAATTATTTTATAATAAAAAAACCTACCCATATGTGGTAGTTTTTTTGTCGATTTTTATGTAAAATGGTATGTTATTCTTGAAAAATATTTAAATTTTTGTTAATATTTAGATATAGTATGGAGGCGTATGAAATTGAAATTACATTCTTATGAGAAAATTATTTTATTAGTATTAGTGTTTGTTGCTATTGTGGCAATAGGTGGGTATTCTTTTGCTTACTTTACAACTGGGGTAAATATTAAGTCAGATGGAGGAGCTAAAACTTCTGCAAAAACAGCAGATTTAGTAAAAGTAGAATATGCATCTACTAAAAAAATAAATTTGGAAAATGTTGTACCTGGAAGTAGTGACACAAAAAATTTTACAGTTAAAGTTACTCCTAATGAAACACAAACTAGTGCTACTTATAAAATTAAAATGGTAATTAATTCTAATACTTTTAAAAAATGTGATGATACTAACTATAATGCTATCACAAATGCTTGTATTAAAGATGCTCAAGAACTAGTTATAACTTTAACTGATAATGATGGAAATGATTATATTAAAGATATTACAGGTGCTCTTCCAGGCGAAGAAATTGTGCTTGCAATAGAAACAAAAACACCAAGTGTTGAGACTGTATATAGCTATTCATTAAAAGTAGAATTTAAAAACACTAATGCTGACCAAAATCATAATACTAATAAAGCAATAGATGCAGAACTTAAAGTAGAATTTTAGAATTTAAAACTATTTATGTAAATTTGAAATGCACCCCTTTGGGTAGACATTTATAAAAAAACTATTTTATAGTAGAAT
>CANSFH010000017.1 GCA_947646115.1 uncultured Mycoplasma sp. | reverse complement strand
TATTTTTCCTAAAAATAAAAGACTATTAACAAAATTTATTTTGTCAACAGTCTGAGTTAATTAAACATTAACTTTTTTTCTTTACATATAATAACATGTATGTTAATATATATTTAATGAAAAGGAGCAGAAAGGAGCTATATGAAAGTTTTATACACCAAGAGTTACGATAATACATCAAAAAATTTAAAAAAGCATCGTAATGAGCAAAAAGAGCTAAATGAAATTTTAGAACTTATAAATAATAGTACAGATTTTAATGAGTTAAAAAATAACCCTATCGCCATTACATATGACTTCGAACAGTTAAAATATCAATTAAACGAATTCTACTCCTTTAAGTTAAATAAAAAAGTTATTAGGTTAATTATAAAACCTATCAATAATAATCTTTTGGAATTATCATATATTAGTTATGATCATTATAAAGATTTTAATAAGAAGAAGGTGATATATTATGATGAATAAATTTGGCAAAGAACTAGGTAAATTTTTAGATTTTAATAATATAAGTATTAAAGAATTTGCAGAAAGAATAGATACTACCCCTAAAAATGTAAATGATATAATTAAAGGCAATATCGAGTTATCTAATAAAATGGTTTATAATATATCATTTGTCACAAATATTCCTACATCATACATTGAAAATGTTGAAAATAATTTTAAACTAGATAAAAAAATAGATTTACACTTAAAAAAGGAAAGTATTACTATTAAAAAGTATATTAATAAATTTAATTATAAAGAGTTTGGAAAATTATATGATTACACTTTTACCAACGAAAGAAATGATTATAGTATTGCAAAAGATATCTTAAAATATTTAAGAATAAGTAATCCTGAAAGTTTGTATAAAAATGATAACTCTATCTTTTATAAAAGTAAAAATGATAAGCCAGAATTATTAGCTTTATGGTTAGAGCGTTGCTATAAAATAGTAAGCAAGCAGAAAGTTGAAAAGTACAAAAAAGAAAATATTGATAAAATTATTATATATATCAAAAAAGAAGCTAGTAAAAATATATTTAACGAGGAAAAATTAAAAGATTATTTCAATAAATATGGAATTTATTTAGCAATTGAAGATGATTTAAAAGGTTCAAAAATCAGAGGGGCATTTAAAGTCCTAAATGATAAACCTGCTATCTATATTACAAAAAAACATAAACGATATGCGGATATATATTTTGCATTATTACATGAACTTGCCCATTGTAAAAGTGATTTTAATCGTGCCAAAAATGGTAGTATTATAAGTATAAAAGACCAAAAAGAAATAGATAGTTATGAACTTAAAGCAGACAAAACTGCCCTTAATTGGATGGTAAATGATAAAATTTATAATGAAATAAAAATTAATTTTCAAAATATAGACAATTATAAAGAAGTCAAATCATTTTTAGTTTATCGGTTAGCTCTAGATAAAATTATTGACTATTCATCTACCACTTATCAAAAGAACAATCCGATAATAGAAACTGAATTGTAAATAAAATAAACTTTACTTTATTAATGATAATTAAAGTGTTAAAATAAATATAGAAAAGAGGACTCATATGAAAATATTAGTAACAGGTGGAACTGGATATATTGGAAGCCATACATGTGTTGAATTATTAAATGAGCATAATGAAGTAATTATTGTTGATAATTTATATAATTCAAAAAAAGAAGTAGTAAATAAAATTGAAAAAATCACTGGTAAAAAAGTTAAATTTTATGAAGCAGATGTATGCGATAAAAAAGCTTTAGAAAGTATTTTCCAAGAAAATGCAATTGAAGCAGTAATTCATTTTGCTGGATTAAAAGCAGTTGGCGAATCAGTCAAGATTCCCATCGCATATTATCGTAACAATATAGATTCAACTTTATCTTTAATTGAAGTTATGAATAAATATAATTGTAAAAATTTAGTATTCTCATCAAGTGCTACTGTTTATGGTGAACAAGATGAACCTGCATATAAGGAAACAATGACTCGTAAAGAACCAACTAGTCCTTATGGCAAAACTAAAGCTATGATTGAACAAATACTTGAAGATTTAAGTATAAGTGATCCTGAATGGAAAATAACAATTCTTAGATACTTTAATCCAGTCGGAGCTCATAAAAGTGGTTTAATAGGTGAAGACCCAAATGGTATTCCAAATAACTTAATGCCCTATATATTAAAAGTCGCAGTTCAAGAATTACCTGAATTAACTATCTTTGGACAAGACTATAATACTCCAGATGGCACTTGTATTAGAGACTTCATCCATGTAGTAGATTTAGCAAAAGGACATATAAAAGCTTTAGAACATGTTACTAAAAGTCATTCTGGTGTTTATGTTTACAATCTTGGCTCTGGTAAGGGTGTAAGTGTAAAAGAAATAGTTACAACTTTTGAGATGGTTAATAATCTCAAATTAAATTATAAATTTGGTCCTCGTCGTGAAGGTGATCTACCGGGATTTTATGCTGACGCCACTAAAGCTTTTAAAGAAATCAATTGGAAAACAGAAGAAAATCTGGAATCGATGTGTAAGGACAGCTATAATTTTATTCTAAAAAATCATGAATAACAGTACATATTGCTTAATTATTTGACAATAATCAATTAAATTTTACATAATATACGCTAAAATAGCTGCAAAACGTATAAAAATGTTGATTTTTTAAGCAAACATGTATATAATAAGACGTAGAAAGGGAGGAATTATAATGAAAAAAATAATGCCAATAGTTATCGCTTTAGTTGTTTCTTTATGTTTTGCTACTACTGCAAGTGCCAAAGTAAATGAAACTTTATTAAATTATGCAAAAAGCACACATAAAATAGCAGGCAAAGACGTTAAATTATCTAATGCTGATATTGTAAGAGTTGAAAGATATCTTAACGAGAATGAAGTAAGTGATGCTGAAGCAAAACAAATAATCGCTAAAATGGACGAAATCGTTACTATTTTAGACAAAGAAGGCGTAACTGACTTAACTAAATTGAGTGATGCTAAAAAGGAAGAAGTTCTTAATCTGGCAAAAGAAGCTGCCGAAGTAGTTGGAGCAACTTTAACTTATGATAATTCAAGTAAAACTTTAACAGTTTATCAAAATGGAACAAAAATTGAAGCAATATCTTTAAACCCATATTTAAAACAAACAGGTACTAGCAATATTGCTTTAGTTAGTCTTTCAGGTGTTGCTGTAGTTAGTGTTGCAGCTGCTCTATATAGAAAGAAAAAAAATGCTTAATAAGAGCAAAAAAGAAATATTAGTGAAAGCAACTATTAAAAATATAATGGTTGCTTTTGTCTATATTGCAATTTTTTTCATAATTATAATAACCCTTTTTGGCAAAGACATAAAAAAAGTTAGCAGTTTAATAAATTTAGTTTCCATAAAAACTTCCAACAAAATACTTGAAGATATTAAATTTGATACAATAAATAATACACTTACTAATTACCCAGAATACGGTACAAAATATGCTAAATTGAAAATCCCTTCTTTAGACATTGATTTACCAGTTTATTATGGAGATACTTTAGCAATATTAAAAAATGGTATTGGCCATTCCAGTGGTAGCTATTTTCCTGGCGAAGGTGGTAGTATCCTTTATATGGGCCATAATAATTCTGGTATTTTGCGTAAATTAAGTGAAATACAAAATGATGCTTTCATTATAGTTGAAACTACATATGGTACGTATTCTTATAAAGTTTATAATACAAACATTATTGATTATAAGGATATTGAAGCCGTGCCTATAAATAGAGACGAAGAAATATTAATGATATATACTTGTCACCCAGCAACAGCAATAGGTCATACTACTAAAAGATTTGTTGCCTATGCCAAGTTATCCAATAAAGATTAGTAAAAGGTGAATTTAATGAAAAAAAATTTAAAACATTTAATTAACTATATCCTAGTAATTTCTATATTTCTTTTTGTATTTGTATTAATTATTAAAACAACCATATTAAATGAAAAATATATCTTAAAAACTTTAGAAAACAACTATTATTATGCAGAAATATATAATAATATCATTGATAATTTTGAAAATAATTTAGTTCAATCTGGAATTGATGAAAGTATAAGTAGAGATTTAATAACTAAAACTCAAGTAAAAGAAGATATTATAATAGTTATTGATAGTATTTATAATAATAAAGATATTAAAATTGATAAAGAACCATTAAAAGAAATATTAAATGCAAAAATTGAAGAAGTTTTTAAAAGTTACCATCGTACTCCAAATAAAGAAGAACAAGAAAGTATCAAAAGACTAGAAGATAAAATAGGCGAGATATATGAAGATGAAATTGCTTACGAATTAAACGCTACTAAAAGTTTAAGTGAAAAAGTTGTCGAAATAGACAGCTTATCTATGTATCTTTTAATCATTTTTGGAGTTATTAGTGTAGTACTTTTAATAATAGAGTTATTATTTTTTAATGATTTCATTAAAAATGTAGGTATAGCTGTTTTTAGTTCAGGGGCAATTATAACAATTATTAGAATTATAATTGGTGCTAAATATAAAAATATTTTAATGTTTAATGAGATATTTTCTAAAATAGTTGTTTCAGTTGTCGATAATTTTTTAATTAATATTTTAGTTATTGGAATATATTTAAGCATAATTGGCTTAATTTTGATTATAATAGGAGTATACAAAAATTTTATTAAATTAAGCAGGTGAAAATATTGAAAATTATACTTCTAATTATTTTAGCTGTAGTATTTTTAATATTGTTACTATTTATATATTTTTCTTTAATATTAGCAAAGAGAAGTGATAAAGAAACATATAAATAATAATTAATTTGTGGTATACTTATTTATGGTGATAACTATGAATAAGAAAAAACTCTTAAAGTGGATTATTTTAATAATATGGTTGGGTGTAATATTTGCTTTTTCGCATCAAGCTAATTCTGGCGAGATTACCAAGAATATTATTGCAGATACTATTGAAATTAAAGTAGAGCAAAAAACAGAGTCAACATTAGATATAATCAATTATGTAATTAGAAAAAGTGCTCATATTAGCGAATATATTATATTAACCATTGTAATTTTTAGTTTAGCTAGTGAATACACTAAAAATAATAAAAAAATTATTATATATGGTTTAATTGGATGTCTAATATTTGCTTCTTTGGATGAATTTCATCAATATTTTATCCCTGGTAGAAGTGCCCTCGTAACAGATGTTCTAATTGATTTTATTGGAGCTATAGTTGCTCTTATATTATACAAACTGTTATTAAAAAGTAAGTTATTAATTAATAAACATAAAAAAGTTGAATCCTAAAAGGATTCATTTTTCTTTTAATAAATTACCTCTAATGGTATAATAAAAAATAGGAGAGATCTTATGAAAAAGAAATATATAATAATTATAATAATAATATTAACAATCATTGTTTTAGGAATAGGAGTATATCTTATAAGTGAAAATAAAGAACAAGAAAAAATAAAAAATGCTATTATAGAAATAACTTATAAAGATGACTTAACTACAGAATTTTTAAGCGAAGTAAAAGTTACAGACTTTATAAAATCTATAAATGGTCACGTAGTTGATGACTATATCATTAATACTAAAACTATTGGCCAAAAAGAAATAAAATATGAATATATAAATGATGATAATATAAAACTTAATCAAAGCTTTAAAATAAATATTGTAGATAAAACAGCGCCAGTTGTTTGGCTTGGAAGTAGCTACTCTGTCGCAGTAGGTAGCAAAATAAACTTACTTGATAAAATAATGTGTGGCGATAATTATGATAACACTCCAAAATGTGAAATTATAGGCGATTATGATATAAATAAAGTTAATTCGTATCCTCTTGTTTTTAAAGCAACTGATAACAGTGGGAATACTACCGAGAAAAAATTTAATTTAAATGTTTATAAACCTAAAACTACTAACAATAATACTACAGGCTCTAGAACTAAAACCTATTTTAGTGATGTTATTAAAAACTATAAAAATGATAATACAGAGATCGGTATTGATATATCAGAATGGCAAGGAGATGTAGACTTTAATAAATTAAAAAATGCTGGAGTTGAATTTGTAATACTTCGCGTAGGAAGTACTAAAGGAACAAAAGGGGATTACTTTGTTGATGGCAAATTTAAACAAAATATTGAACGTGCTAATGAAATAGGAATGCCTGTTGGAATTTATTTTTATTCTTATGCTACTAGTAAAGAAAAAGCTATAGCTGATGCTAACTGGATTCTAGAGCAAATAAAAGACTATAAAATAGATTTACCTATTGCATTTGATTGGGAAAATTGGAGTTTCTACAATAACTTTAATTTAAGTTTCTTCGGCTTAACAGATATGGCAAATAGTTTTTTAGATGTATTTAAAGAAGCAGGATATGAAGGCATGCTTTATAGTAGTAAAAATTATTTAGAACAAATATGGCTAAAAACAGAATACCCAATATGGCTTGCTCATTATACATATAAGACTTCATACAGTGGGGATTATTCATATTGGCAAATGTGCAATGATGGTCAAGTTGATGGAATTTACGGTGATGTAGATATAAATATCCGTTATAAATAATATAATTAAGTGAGGAATTTATGAAAAAAATTGGAATAATAATTAGAAAGTTTACATTTGATAGTTTAGACACAATGGGAGCAAGATTAGATTTGTTTGAAGTATTTAAAAAGTTTGATGTTATGACAATAGGAATACCAATAACAAATAATTTTGAAGGAATTATAAAAGCCGTAAGTTTATGTGATGGTATTGTTTTATCTGGAGGCCAATATAATACAGAAAATGATTATAAATTAATTAGGTATTTATATGCTAATAATATACCAACTCTAGGAATATGTCTTGGTATGCAAGGAATGTGTATGACTTTTAATAATAAATTAGAAGTAAAAATACCTAACCATAACAGTTTAGATGAATATGTTCATAACATAAATATAAATAAAGATTCACTTCTTTATAAAATAATTGGTAAAGATAAAATAAGAGTTAATAGTCGTCATAATTATTCTATTCCGAAAACTGATTTTAAAATTAATGCAATGAGTGATGATAATATAATTGAGGGAATAGAAGATTCTAATAAAAAATTCTTTTTAGGTGTACAATGGCATCCTGAATCCACTGAAGATATTGATAACTATAATCTATTTAAATATTTTATTGATATTATATAAATAAAAAACTGAGCTTAAACTCAGTTACTTTTTTTCATAAAAACTTTTAATTGAAACTAGTACTCGATTAATATTCTCTTCTTTAAAAGGTTTATTTAAAACATCAAGAATTGGGTAAGAAAAAGCTTTTTTTATAGTTTCTGGTGTATCATCACCAGTAATTATAACAACAGGAATTTTATAAATTAAATTATGTTCTTTTAAATAATTTAATACTTCAAATCCATTAACTTCTGGCATATTTAAATCAAGTAATATTGCATAAATATCATGACTTTCTATTGCCTTAATAGCATCATTGCCATTATTTGCTTTAACAACATCGTATTGATCTCCAATACTATTTTCTAAAAAATTTAAAATAATACTTGAATCATCTGCAACTAAAATTGTTTGTTTAGATGTAACACTATCAAAATATTTATCTAATAAACTAATTATATTATTTACTGTAGTTTGAAGAGTTCCAAAATTAGCATTAATAAATTCTGCATTGCTTTCTTTGCCTTTAAGTTCATGTTCTAAAAACACTTCTGCATCTTTCATAAATCCTAAATATTTAGCTTCGCTTTTCATACTATGAGCAAGTATTGCATAGTTTTCCCAGTCATTGCTATTTTTATAGTACTCTAAATTGGCCAATTTAGAGTTCAAAGAATCTTTGAACTCTAGCAAGTTATCATTGTAACTTTCTGTATCTCCCCAAAATTCTAAACTAGCATCAACATCCACGTTATTATTCTTTAATAATTCTTTCTTATCCATTATTTCTTACCTCCCAAATACTTATTTAAAACTTTATTTAATAAATATCTATCAATAGGTTTTGATAAATAATCATCAAACCCAGCATTTATATATTTTTCATCAGTTCCTTCTATAGCATCAGCCGTAAGCGCTACAACAGGAACATCAAAACCACTAATTTCTTTTAATCTTCTAAGCGCTTCTACACCATTCATTTTAGGCATCATTATATCCATTAATACTAAATCAAATGTTTGTGATTGAGCTAAATCTATAGCTTCAAAACCACTTTCTGCAGTTACTACATTAAAGTTATAAGGCTTTAATATTTGTAAAGCAACTTTTAAATTAATTTTAGAGTCATCAACAACAAGTATCCTCTTACCAGTATGTAAACTATAATCAATTTCAATTTCTTCGCTCTTGCTTTCAGGAATTTCCATACTAACAATTTCTTGCTCTAAATATACTCTAAAATTAGAACCTTCGCCATACTTACTTTGAACCGTAATTCTACCACCCATCATTTCAGCCAAACTTTTTGTAATAGCAAGACCTAAACCAGTACCTTCGACAGTAGTATTTTTATCTTCATCAAGTCTCTCAAATTTATTAAATAATTTATCAACATCTTCTTTTTTTATTCCTCGACCCGTATCGCGAACTGATATATACATTAAACAAGTATTTGTATCTGTTCTATTAATACAGTTAATATTAAAATTAATTTCGCCTCTATCTGTATATTTAGCCGCATTAGTTAAAATATTTAGAACGATTTGTTTTACTTTTGCAACATCACCCTTAAGAACTCCTGGTAAATCATTTGCCATAAACATTTTAAACTCAATAGGTTTATCACCAATTCTAGTTTTAGCAAGTTTACTTAATGAATTAAATACTTCCCGAGGATTATATTCTTTAGGAATAATTTCCATTTTATTAGCTTCTATTTTAGATATATCAAGTATTCCATTAACTATTTCTAGTAAGTTATTAGAAGCATCAACTATATCTTTTGCAAATTGCTTAGTTTCATTTAAATCATTACTATCAACCATACATTCACTGAATCCAACTATAGCATTAAGAGGAGTTCTAATTTCATGAGACATATTTGATAAAAACTCAGTCTTGGCAAGATTAGCTTTTTCCGCAGAATCTTTGGCAATATTTAACTGTTTTATCATTTTTATATCAGGGTTTTCTATTGTAAAGTACATTAAGAAAGTAACAAAAGATTCGGTTGCAGTCATCAATAATAAAGCAGGATTTGCTTTTTGAATAAACATAACTATAGTTCCAAATATAATATATATAATTAGCGGAAAATATTTTTGCTTTTTTACATTTTTAAAATTAATAAGCATAATAATTGTACACAATACAGCGTAAATAAGTCCTAAAAAATAAGCAATATTGGCTGCAGGACCATAAGAGTAAACACTTCCAGGAACACTACTATAACGTAAAGGCAATATGATAATTCCCAAAACAGCAATAAAAGCAATAGTAGTGAAAAAAATATAAATATTTTTTCTTTTATTAATAATATGTTCTTTTTTATTAGCTGATATAATAATAGTATATTCCGTGAATAGAGTAATCCATACTATCAAATAAACTATATAAGATTTAGAAAAAACCTCGTTCATTAATGGAATAGCATTTATATTAGAAATTGTAAAATAACTAATAATAGCTAATATAACTCCAATTAAGTTTGAAATAATTAAATATGAAAATAATTTATTTTCAATAGTATCTAATCTTTTTTTAGAAAAAAAGACAATTGATAATAAAGAAATATAAAATAAACTTGTAAGGGTAAAAAAAGTACCACCTATCATTTACGCATCACCTATCTTAAATAAAGTATAGCACAAAAAAAGAAAACAATAAAGTTATTTTATAAGTTCTCTTGTTAATTGCTTTCTTTGCTCTTCTTCACGCTCTAATAATACTATGTCAGGTTTTCCAGCATGATTATATGGCATTTCATCTCTAAAGGCATAGAATTTTGCGCCATCTCTTTCTTGTAGGTTTTCTAAACATAAAGCTTCTAATTCGCTTTGTATTTGCGATTCTAATCCTTTGTACGAATCCTGCAAAACAACAATAGCTTTACACCATTTTCCATTTAAACTAGCTTCATCTTTAACGCCTATAACCACAACTTCTTTTACAGCTGGATGTTTTGAAATTACATTTTCTATTTCAGAGGGGAAAACATTATGCCCATCAGGACGAATAATTACTCTTTTTAAACGTCCTTTAACAAATAGTAAACCATCTTCATTCATATAACCAATATCTCCAGTATGTAGCCAAAAAGTTCCATCACTATGCTGTCTAATAGCTTTAGCAGTTTCGATAGGATTATCATAATAAGCTTTCATCATTGCAGGACCAGTTACACATATTTCGCCTATTTTATTATATCCATATAATTCATCTTCTGTACTTGTTCCATTTTTAATATCTGCATAGCATATACAAATATTATTCTTTACCAAAGGAAATCCAGCACTTCCCAGAGCGTTAACCTTATTTGTACAAGTTGCAACAGCGCTTGACATTTCAGTTAATCCATAGCCTTTTAACATCTCTGTGATTGCATTATGAACTCTTAAAAATTCATTTATTTTTTTCTCTAACTCACTATTTGCTAAGTCACCACCAGCCGCAGGAGTAATCCAAAATGATAAATCAACTCCATCTAATTTAGGATTATTAAGTAAGCTTTCAAAATGAGCAGGAACACCCATAAAATGATTAAATCTGTATTTAATTAATAAATCCGCAAACTTACTTGAATCAAATTTTGGAATAATAATATTAGTTACACCAACATTTAAAGACATATTTAACATATTAATTCCATAAGCTAAAAACATTGGCATAATATTAAGCATTTTTTGACCACGACATATATTCATATCTAGTTTTTCATATTGAGCAGCAATAGAATTGATATTATAATCGGTAAGTAATGCTCCTTTAGGTACTCCTGTAGATCCACCAGTATAGTCACAGCAAGCTTCATGATCCTCTCTAAATTCCACTTCTATTTCATTAGCGTTTATTCCATCACTTAAAAATTCTCTCCAATTTTTTAAATAGCTTTTAACTTTCTTGTGCGCATCCTTATTTTTAGCTAAACTCTTTAATTTATTGAAAAATACTTTAGCATATGCTCCCATTTTCATGCCAAGTGGCATTGAATCAAAAACTGATAATGTGAATATTTTGCAATTAGTATCTTTAAGAGCATCCGCAATTTTGTCCTTAAACAAATCTAAAACAAAAACAGCTCTACTATTAGTATCTTTGCACATAAATTCTATTCTAGACTTATTGGTAGTTGGGTCCATTAAATTAACAGTAACACCTATTTTATTAGCCGCATATAATATAGCTATGGACTCAGGAGTAGTTACAGACAAAAGCGTAATAAAATCTCCATTCTTTAAACCATTAGCTGTAAGCGCTTTGGCAGCTCTATCAATCATATCTAATAATTGTTGATAAGTTATTTTTTGATCAAAATAGATTAAAGCAACTTCGTTTAAATGATCTTTACTATTATCAACTAAATTTCTATATAAAGTTTTTTTGGGTATATCACTTTCTATAGCCTCGTCAGAATGATACTTAAGCCAATGTTTATCTATTGAAGGGTATCCCACTGGAGGGCCTTGTATCTCTCCTGAAGCTAACTTCTTTAAATGTAAATCTCTAAGTTTTTTTTCTTTTTCGCTTAATTTGCTAAGCTGCTTTTTATATTCTAATAATTGTTCTTTTTCCATAAATTTCCTCCAAAAATGTACTATAAATATATTACATATTTTTTCAAAAAGCAATTAAATAATGAATAATTGTATCAAATGTGATACAATAACTGTGGTGATTTTATGAATTATGATATAAACTATATTGAAGCAAGCTATAATGCCAATGAATTAAATGAAATATTTATCAAAGATTTTATACGTTTTCGGAAAGAAAACAATCTAACACAGGAGTTATTTTCAAAATATTCAAATGTACCTCGTGAAAAAATAGCACGCATTGAATCAAGAATGCACTCACCTAGTATAAAAAGTCTATTAGAAATAATTGGACCTATTGGTTATACCATAAAAATTGTAAAAGTTGATAATACTAAAAAATATTAATTTTAAAAAACATCTTTCTATGCTATACTAAATATAATAGGAGGATATATTATGAAATTAGAAAACAAAGTTGCCATCATTACAGGTGGAGCAATGGGTATTGGAAGAGGTATCGTAGAAGTATATTTAAAATATGGTGCAAAAGTTATTGTTTTAGATTACAATGAAGCTTTAAAAAACACTTTAACTGAATTAAATACAAAGTATCCAGGTAAAATAAATGGATATATAGTTGATATTAGCAAAAAGGAAGTTCTAGAAGTTTGTTTAAAAGAAATTGAAAAAACATATAATCATATTGATATAATTGTTAATAATGCTGGTGTATGTAAGCTTAATACATTTGAAAATATGAGCGATGAAGAACGTGATTTCCATTTTAATATTAATATTAAAGGTACTTGGAATGTAACTAAAATATTTTTACCTTTATTAAAAAAATCTGAAAGTGGCGCTATCGTAAATTTATCAAGTGTAACTGGTCCAATGGTCGCAGATTCAGGTGAAGTAGCTTATGCTACAAGTAAAGCCGCAGTTCTTGGATTTACAAAAAGTTTAGCTGCTGAATTAGTAGATTACAACATAAGAGTTAATGCAATAATGCCAGGATATGTAAAAACTCCAATGGTAAAAAATATGGCAAATTTATCAAATGAAGAAAATCCCAATGCTGTCATTGATGGTATTGCTGCAGGTATTCCTATGAAAAGACTTGCAGAACCAAGTGAAATAGGGGAATTAGCTGCTTTTTTAGGAAGTAATGAAGCAAGTTATATCACTGCGCAAGGTATCGTAATTGATGGTGGATCAACTTTACCTGAAACATCAACTATGGGAGTCTAAAATGGAAACATTTGAAGCTATTAGCACTCGTCGCAGTATTCGCCATTTTAATAGTGAAGAGATAAACGAGGAAGATATCAAAAAAATAATTGAAGCAGGAATTTTATCTCCT
This sequence comes from uncultured Mycoplasma sp., assembly GCA_947646115.1. Classification (GTDB taxonomy): domain Bacteria; phylum Bacillota_I; class Bacilli_A; order RF39; family UBA660; genus Caccenecus. Next base: position 15,433 of record CANSFH010000017.1, on the reverse strand, counting down.
TCTGCTCATAATCGCCAACCATGGCATTATATTGTAATTAATAAAGATAAAGCTTTAAAAAATAAAATAAGCGATATTTTAAAAGCCAATACTGATGAGACAACTTTACAAACATGTAATGTTATAAAAGAGTGTTCAAGTTTGATTCTAGCTTTTGCAACTATTGAAAATGAAATAATGGATATCGAGTCTATAGGAGCTAGTATTGAAAATATGCTCCTTGAAGCAATTAATCTTAATATTGGAACTTTATGGATAGGATATATATTAGAAATCGAACCAGAATTACAAAAAATATTTAAAACAGATAAAAGATTAGTCTCTGCTATCGCTTTAGGATGCTTTGATAAAAATCCTAAACCAAGACCTAGAAAGTCAATGGAAGAAGTTACGGAGTGGTATTAAGAAATTAGAGAAATCTAATTTTTTTTTAATTTTGTAGAAATGATAAAATCTGTATAACAATTTATCAATATTTACAAAAAATAACTTCTAAAAATAATAATTTATGCTGCAGATTTATAAAAATCTGTATTTTGATCTTAACTAATTTATAAGATATAGTCATCTTGGAGGTAATTATGTATAATTATTATATTGAAGTAGAAAGTTTAATCAAGAAAAAAGAAATTAATAAAAGAGCTAGATATTTAAAAGATAATAGTGAAACTTTAAAAACATATTGGGAAATAGGTAGGCTTATAGTTGAAGCGCAAGATGGTGAAACTCGTGCAAAATATGGTAATGCTCTTATTGATGAATGGAGTAAAAAATTAACTAAAATTTATGGTAATGGATATAAGATTTCAAATTTAAAGTATATGCGTCAATTTTATTTGATGTTTCAAAAAAGCCAACCGCTGATTGGCCAATTAACATGGACGCATTATCTTGCACTAATGCCCATAAAAGAAACTATTATATTAACCTTTGTATTACTAACAACTTATCAAAAAGAGAATTAATAGATGCAATAAAAAATAAATCTTATGAAAGATTACTTAGTAAAAGAGAACATATAGAAATAATAAATACAAATAATTATCAAGAATATAACATTCGTGAGCATATAAAGAACCATATAATAATAAAGCTAGAAAAAGAAGATAAAATTTTAAAAGAACGTGATTTAGAATTAAAGATACATGCTAAATTGCAAAACTTCTTTATAGAATTAGGATATGGCTATACATTAGTCGGTAATAAATATAAAATAAAAATATGGTAACATTAATTACTTTATTGATATTTATTATTTAATGTCGAACAAAACTGTTATATAGTTGTAGAACTAAAAATGCGCGAATTAAAAAAAGAAGATAAGACACAAATAGAATTTTATATGTATGCTGTAGACCAAAAACTTAAAAGAGAATTTCATAATAAAACTAAAGGTATCTTTGTGTCCAAATATCAAGATAAATTTATTTTAAATTTTATAAATGATAATGATATTATTTCCATAATATATTTACTTAAATAATAAGAAATTAATGAAAACCAATATCCAACATCTACAATATTTGTTATAATATACTAGCTAAAGGATTTGATAATATGCACAGATATGAAAGTACCAAAAAAGTTGGTATTATCGGAATAATAGGAAATATATTTTTACTTATCATAAAATTTGCTGTAGCAATTTTTAGTCATAGTGAAGCTTTAATAGCCGATGCTACCAATTCAGCAGGTGATATTTTATCATCAATAATGACATATATTGGAAGTAAAATCGCACATACTCCAAGTGATGAAGATCACAACTTTGGTCATGCTAAAGCTGAATATATATTTTCTATGCTAATAAGTATCTTTATGATTTTTATAGCGGGCAAGATTTTTTTCGATTCCATTTTATCAATCATTAATAAACAAGAATTTATATTTTCCTATTATTTAATTTTAGTATGTACAGTAACTATAATCATTAAATGCTGTTTATATTTATATTGCAAAAAAACCTATAATAAACATAAAAATATTTTAATTAAAGCCAGTATGAAAGATCACAAAAATGATATCTTTTTAACTATAGGAACATTAATATCAGTTATATTTGGTTATTTTAATATATATTTTATGGATGGAATTTTTGGAGCGATTACCTCTATTTATATTTTAATAACTGGTATCGGAATTTTTCTAGAAAGTTATAAAGTATTAATGGATGTATCTTTAGATAAACATGAAAAATCTAAAATAATGGCTTTTATTTTAAAACAAGATGGAATTTTAAATGTTAGCGATTTTTATACGGTTGCGACAGGATATAAATATATTGCTATTTTAACTATTGATGTAGATGGAAATTTAAATACTTTTACTTCTCACAAAATAGCCGATGATTTAGAATCAGCAATCGTAAAAAAATTTCGTAAAATCTATAAAGTAACTATTCACGTAAATCCAATTTAATCTATTATTTACTATTATAAAAAAATGAATAATGAAATAATATGTAGGATATAACTAAATTTTAGTGTTTTTAAGTATAAAAAATTTCTTTCTAAAATAAATCAAAAATTAAATGCAAAATTTAAAGACAAAACAAAAATAATATGTTAAAATATTTCTAGTTATCTAATAATTTATAAAGAGGTGTAGCATAAATGGCAAAAGTAATATCATTAGTTAATCAAAAAGGTGGCGTGGGAAAAACTACAACAAGTATCAATTTAGCTGCGGCTTTAGGTATGGAAGGAAAAAAAACTCTTTTAATAGATTTAGATCCTCAAAGGAATGCTACAACAGGACTTGGATTTTCAAATGGTGATTATGAACACGACATATACGAAGTAATGGCTGGAAGTTGTGAAATAAAAAAAGCTATTAAGAAAACTAAATTTAAAAATTTGTCAATTTTACCATCAACCATAAATTTAGCTGGAGTTGATGTAGAATTCGTAAAAAAGATGTTAGAAGAACCAGAATTTCATCAAAACGAACAATTAAGAATTGCCCTTGAAGAAATTCGTGAAATATATGATTATATTATTATCGATTGCCAACCAGCATTAGGCTTAGCTACAATGAATGCTTTAGTCGCAAGTGATTCTGTAATTATTCCTGTACAATGTGAATTTTTTGCTCTTGAAGGAATTACCCAACTTTTAAATTCAATTATTATGGTTCAATCAAGTATGAATCCGGGTCTTAGAATTGAAGGTGTACTATTAACTATGCTAGATGGTAGAACCATAATAGGACTAGAAGTAATCGAAGAAGTAAGAAAATATTTTAAAGACAAAGTATTTAATACTATAATACCAAGATTAGTAAGATTAGTAGAAGCTCCAAGCCACGGTAAACCAATAAATGAATATGACCCTAAAAGTAAAGCAACTATAGCTTATGCTAATTTAGCAAAGGAAGTGATTAGTCGTGACGGAAACTAATAGAAAAAAAGCTTTAGGAAAAGGATTAGAACAACTATTTTCCAATGAAGTAATAAATTTTAATAATTTTGAAAAAGAAATTGTTGATGAAGGGAAAACAAATGGCGGAATAACTGAAATACCTCTTGATGAAATAAGAAGTAATCCATATCAGCCGCGTGTTATATTTGAAAGTAATGCTCTGGAAGAATTAGCTAATTCAATTAAAGAACATGGAATAATCCAACCAATTATTGTAAAAAAAAGTATTAAAGGATACGAATTAGTTGCAGGAGAACGCCGTACTCGTGCTGCTCGTTTAGCTGGACTAAAAACTATTCCAGCCATTATTAAAGAATTTAATGATGTTGAAATGATGGAAATAGCTCTTATTGAAAATATTGAAAGAGAAAATTTAAATCCAATAGAAGAAGCAAAAGCTTATGACAACATTTTAAAGATTAATAATATTACTCAAGAAGAATTAGCACGCAAATTTGCTAAAAGTAGAAGTTATATCACAAATATGTTAGGTTTATTAAATCTTCCTGATACTACTATCAAATTAGTTGAAGCAAAAGAATTATCTATGGGTCATGCCAGAGCATTAAGTAAACTTGAAGATGAAAATAAAATAAATGAATTAGCTCTTAGAATTGTAAGAGAAGGTTTAAGTGTTCGTGATACTGAAAAATTAATTAATTTAGCAGGGTTACCAAAAAAACATAGTATTACTAGAAATGCTACATATGATATAAGATATAGCATCTATGAAAATTTATGCCGTGAAAAATTAGGAGTTAAAGTTAAAATAAATAATAAAAAAATTGAAATTCCTTATAAAGACGATGAACAATTAACAAGAATTCTCGAAGAATTAAATATTTATATAGAAGGTGAATAAAATGACCTTTTTCGAAAAACTAACAGCTATAATTGTAACAAAAAGAGTTCTTGGAACTCTAATTGTTATATTAATATCTTATATATTAATAAATGGGTTTAAAAATATTATTTCACGTATCTTAATTACTGGTAAAACTCCATATGAAATTAAAAGACGTAAAACAATTGTTGAATTATTTCAAAATTTCTTTAAATATATTGTTATAATAATAGCCTTTTTAATAATTTTAGACTTTTATGGTGTAAATACTAAAAGTTTAATTGCCAGTATTGGAGTTTTAGGCGCAGTTTTAGGTCTTGCTCTTCAAGATACAGTTAAAGATATTATAGGCGGCATAACTCTAATATTAGAAAACTATCTAGCAGTTGGAGATATTATTACTTACGGTGATTTTACAGGTGAAGTTATAGAATTAGGCCTTAGAACTACTAAAATTAAAAAAGCTAGTGGCGAAGTTTTAATAGTATCAAATCATAATATTGATACTATTATAAATTCATCTCAAAAAAAAGCTAATCTTTATCTTGAAATTGATACTGCTTATGAAGAAAAATGTACAAAAGTTGAAAAAATATTAAAAGAAGTTATAAAAGAAGCAGTAAATGAAAAATTAATATTTGAAGATAGTGCTTATCTAGGAATTAATGAATTAGGTTCATCATCAGTAAAATATTTAATAAATATTCATTGTGATCAAAGTGAAAGATATAGTACAAAAAGAATTATGCTCGAAAAAATAAAAAAAGCCTATGAAAAAAATAATATAAAAATTCCCTATAATCAAATTGAGGTGCATCATGGACAAGACATTTAAATTAAATGATATAGTAGTTATGAAAAAGCCACATGCATGTGGAACTAATGAATGGTGTATTATTCGAAATGGTGTTGATATTAAAATTAAATGTCAAAATTGTGGGCGAGAAGTCTTAATAGATCGTTTAGAATTTACCCGTAAATTAAAAAAAGTTATCGGAGGAAATAATGAAAAAGAGAAACTTTAAAGATAAAATAACTCTAGATCCTATTATGACACTTTTAATAATGATTGTAATAACCATATTAATAAGTGGATTTTTAGCGCTTTTAGGTGTACAAGTTAATTATAATAGTATAGCAAATGATGTTACTTTAGAATATACTGAAAGTTTAGTATCAGTAGAATCATTATTAAGTTTAAGTGGATTAAAATATATATTTACAACAACAGTAGCTAATTTCGTTTCTTTTACCCCTTTATCAAGCTTAATCATAATATTAATTGGTATTGGTGTTATGGAAAAAAGTGGTTTTCTAAAAACAGCTGTTACTTTATTGACCAAAAAAGCAAAGAAAAAAAATGTAACGTTTGCTTTAGTACTTATATGTTTATTAGCTAGCATAATGGGAAATTTATCATATGTTATAATGATTCCTATAAGTGCTTTAATATTTACGTACGGCAAAAGAAATCCTTATATTGGCATAATATCTTCGTTTGCGGCTTTAGGTGCTGGCACAGGTGTTAATTTATTTTTCACAAGTATTGATTCAGCATTACTTACTAATACGCTTTTAGGAGCACATATGATTAATCCAGGCTATACACTAGGAACTACAGCCTTCATATTTATAATGTTAGTTGCTCTTTTATTACTAGCGTTTATTATAACAACAATCACTGAAAACTATATAGCTCCTCGTTTACCAAAATATGAATACCCGGAATCTGCAATTGAAGAAGAATTTATTATTACTAATAAAGAATTAAAAGGACTAGTTCTTGCCGGAATAGCAGGTGTACTATATTTATTATTTTTTATTTATTCTATTATTCCCGGATTGCCTCTTTCAGGAGCATTATTAGATTATACTCAAGGATTTTATATTGATAAACTATTTAGTGCCTCTTCATTCTTTAGTAATGGCTTCGTTTTTGTAGTAACTATCTTCTTTATAATATTAGGTTTCTTCTATGGTATAGGAGCTAAAACCATTAAAAATAATAAAGACTTTTGCGACGATTTAGGACATAGTCTTGACGGTATAGGAAAAACATTAGTTTTAATTTTCTTTGCTTCAACATTTATTAGTGTTTTTAAGAAGACAGGTATAGGGGAAGTAATTACTGCAGCTTTGGCTAATTTGTTAACTACGGAATCTTTAGGAACATTACCGTTAATTATTATGTTATTTGGCATAAGTGCCATATCAACATTCGTCTTACCAAATTCTACATTTAAATGGGCAATTTTAGCAGGAATAGCAGTTCCAGCGTTAATGGATGCTGGGTTATCTCCTGAATTTACTCAAGTAATATTTAGATTTGGTGAAAGTATGACTATGAGTTTAACACCATTAATGGCATATTATGTAATTTATCTTGCATATTTAGAAAAATATAATCAAGATAATAAGCCTATTAGTTTATTTAAAACATTAAAATATCAATTACCATATACCATAGTAATTGGTATAGTCCTTTTATCATTATTAATAGTTTGGTATATAATTGGTCTTCCAATTGGAATCCATGGTGGAATAAATATTTAACAGCTTATGCTGTTTTTTGTATAAAAGTGGTTTAAATAAAAAATTGACAAAAAGAAGTATTTGTGCTAAAATAGCAAATAACTTAAGGGGGAAAAAGTATGAAAGTATTAAGAGAAGGCTCAAGAGTAGCTGGAAGTAACAATGAACAAGTAGAAGTTAAAGAAATATTAGAACCTGGAGTAATAGGCGCTCCAGAAGCTAAAGATTATGAGAAACCAAAAAATAAACCAAAGAAAAAAAGAACTTGGAAGTTTAAAGCTGGAATTACTCTTGCCATAACAGCAGGATTCGCATATCATTTTGGTATTTTTGGAGCAGGTTTAAAACAAATTGAAAAAGGCTATAAAGGTGCAAAAGAGTTTTTTGATCATCGCGACGAGATAATTGCTTTTGCTGAAGATGCATTGCCTATTGATAATCAAGGGATTATAGAAGTTACTTACCCAACTACAGATAGAACATTAGAAGAAGAAAATGGTAGATATTCTTTTCCAGAAGGTTATGTAGCCTATAATATTAATGGGGATGAAGACAATACATATTTAGAAGAATATAAAGGAAATTCGGGTGCTAATAAAAGTGTTGTTGATTATCAAACTAATAATGGACTAAAACCAGTTGGAAGTATAGGTATTGATTCTGAATATAAAAATTTCTTAGATAATGTTGCGAATATTAAGGAAAAAATAGCTAAAGGAGATACAACATATACAGCAGCATTAAAAAAAGAAGAATATGAAGTTGAAGATATATATTCTCTTCCAGATGGCTATGATTTATATACCGAAGACGAAGAAGCAAAAGGACAAGCAAAAATGGTTTATATTGCTGAAGATAAAACTAAAGTATATATGATACCATCTAAATATGTCGATAAATTTATTGGACTTAAATCAGAAATATGTATGGTATTTGAAAAATATGAAGGATTAAGAGAACAAATTATATTTGCATATAATACATATAATAATAATTCTCGTGAAATGTTAGGAGCTATTGATGAAGAGACAAGTAATCGTGGTAGATAATAAAACTTACGAAGTAATAGCAACAGTTTTCGATGAAGAAACAAATAAAGATTACTGCATCTTTATGGATAAAAATATTGAAAAGAATAAAGGGTTAAAACTATCGTGTGTAGAATATTACGAAGAAAATGGTGTATATATTCCTGTAAGAATTGAGGATGCTCGTGAAAAAGAAGTAGCCGCTGAACTTATAAAAGAAGTTATGGAAAAAATGCATCGCATCATTAAGAAGAAATAGTTGTATATTTCTTCTTTTTCTATTATAATATCTCTAAAGCAGTAGATTTTTTCTAAATTTAATTTAGATCTATAGCGAGTCGTTATAGATAATTTAATATTAATTCCATTTACTTATTTTAGCTTATGTACCACGCTTACGCTAACGATAATTGTCATTATCATATGTACACTCCGCTTAAATAAGATAATTTTTTAGTACTGCTTTTAAAGGTGATTATTATGTGGCAGTATTTTACAAAAGAGCAAAATAAAGAATTTATTTTATCATTAGGTTTAATAAATAGTAAAATAGATGATAATAAAAAATTAAATATTTTATATGCTATAGCAAACAACACTGAAAAATACTACACTAAAAAATATATATTAAAGCGTGATGGAACCAAAAGAGAACTTTTAGTACCAAATAACTATTTAAAAAATATTCAAAAGAATATTTTAACTAATGTTTTAAACGGATTATCTCCATCCAAGTATGTAACAAGTTATTTAAAAAATAAAAGTTTAAAAGATAATGCTATACCCCATCAAAATAAAAAAATAATTCTAAAATTAGATATTAAAGATTTTTTTAATAGTATAGATTTTGAACATATTTATAATGCATTACCAAACTATATCTTTCCCTCAAGTGTGAAAGTATTATTAATAAAATTATGTACATACGATAGTTATTTACCTCAAGGAGCTCCAACAAGTCCGATGTTATCTAATCTTGTTTTAAAAAATTTTGATAATTATATTGGTAATTACTGTATTAAAAATAACATTAGTTATACCAGATATTGTGATGACCTAACTTTTTCTGGAGATTTTGACCCCAAAATATTAAAAAACAAAGTACAAAGCTTTATAGAAACACTAGGTTTTAACTTAAATAGCCATAAAATCAAAGTAATTAACCAAGCAAATAGACAATTAGTAACAGGCCTAGTTGTTAATGAAAAAATAAATGTTCCTAAAAAATATCGCAAGAAAATAAGACAAGAATTGTATTATATTAATAAATATGGTCTTGATAATCATTTAGATAAAATAAACGCCTCTAAAGATAAGTATCTTGCTAGTTTAAGAGGAAAAATTAATTATTGTTTAAGTATAAATTATGATAATGAGCTAAAAGATTATTTAAATATAATAAATAGCTTAAAATAAAAATAATTCTAATTAAAAGAGAGATATTTATAATAAAATATGATATAATGCTAAAGAGAGAAAATTGGAGTGATATTAATGAGTTTAAAAGCAGGTATCGTTGGTCTTCCTAATGTAGGTAAGTCAACTCTTTTTAATGCTATAACTAAAAAAAATATTTTAGCTGCTAACTATCCATTTGCAACTATTGATCCTAATGTAGGCATGGTAACAGTTCCCGATGAACGATTAGCTTATTTAAATGATATGTATTTACCAAAAAGTTTAGTTCCTACAACATTTGAGTTTACTGATATAGCAGGTTTAGTAAAAGGTGCATCTAAAGGTGAAGGTTTAGGAAACAAATTTTTAAGTCATATAAGAGAAGTAGATGCTATAGTAGAAGTAGTACGTTGTTTTGATGATGAAAACATTACTCATGTTGAAGGAAAGTGCGACCCTATTCGTGATATCGAAATCATAAATGTTGAACTTATTTTAGCAGATTTAGAAATTATTGAAAATAGACTTAATAAAATAATTAAAAAAGCTGAAACTACCAAAGACAAAGATGCAGTTTTAGAAGTAAGTACATTAATGAAAGCTAAAGCAAATCTAGAACAAAACATTCCTTTAAGATTAATAGAGTTTTCAGAAGATGAGTTATTAATTATGAAACCTTTTAACTTTATAACTATAAAACCGATTATTTATGCTGCTAATATAAAAGAAGATGATATTGTAATTGGCGATAACAATTATACTAAAATAGTGAAAGAATATGCTGAAAAAGAGAATAGTAGTGTCATTACTATGTGTGCTAAAATGGAATCTGAACTATCAGAATTATCTGATGAAGATAAAAAATTATTATTAAGTGAATTAGGAGTTAATAATAGTGGTTTAGATAGATTAATCTTTGCTACTTACAACTTACTTGGTTTAGAAACATTCTTTACATCTGGCTCTGATGAATGTCGGGCTTGGACTTTTAAAAAAGGAATGAATGCTAAATCTTGTGCTGGAATTATTCATAGTGATATAGAGCGTGGATTTATAAAAGCGGAAGTAACAAGTTTTGATGATTTAAAAAAATATGGTAGTGAACTTAAAGTAAAAGAAGCAGGTCGCTTACGTCTTGAAGGTAAAGATTACTTGATGCAAGATGGCGATATTGTTTATTTTAGATTTAATGTGTAATATTTAAGAAATTTTTACATAATTTTGTAGTATGAATATAAGAGAATTTTTTGTTGATGAAAAAGTTACTATTCCATTTAAATTATTTGGGTTTACCCATCTTTTTTTAATAGCAATTGTAATTATTGCGGCAATAATTATTTTTTTAACACGTAAAAAAATAAATAAATTATCAATTAAAACTAAAAAAATAACTACTAAGACAATCGCTATTATATTACTTTTAAATATGTTAACATTATATGTATCATCAATTATTTTTCATAATTTTGATTATAAAGATATGTTACCATTCCATCTATGCTATATAGCTAATTATTTTTATATAATTCCTATTTTATTTAATAAAGAAAAATTATTAAAATACACTTATTTTTTAGCTTTATTAGGACCTATTCCCGCTATTATCTTTTTTAGCGTTCCAACAATGTGGGAATCATTTAACTTTTATTTGTATGTTATCTCCCAGCATGTGTTAGTAATTGGTTCTTTATTAACATTTTATATGTATCCTAAAAAAATAGAGTTTAAAGATACCATTAAATTAGCCATAGCGTTAAATTTACTATACATAGTTATGAGTATATTTAATTATTATACTGGTTCCAATTATTGTTTTTCGGGTGGTATACCACCGTTTATACTCGATTTATTTCCATTTTTAATAAACATACCAACAACAATCATTTTAGAAGTAACAGAAGCATTTATATTAGTCATATTATATAAGTTTTATAATAGAGAATATAAAAAAATAACTACTAGTTAATAAACTATTTATTAAATTTGTATAAATAGGTTCAGTTTACTTAATATTAATAATATGCTATAATATAAATGTAAAGGAGGAGAAAATGAATAAGCTATTATCAAAAACATTTTTATGGATGTTTGTTGGTTTAGTTACAACTTTCTTAACAGGTTTTATTGTTTCAAGTAATGTTAATATGCTAGAAGCAGTATTTACTAGTCCCTTATTCTATGTTTTAATCATTCTTGAACTTGGATTAGTAATATTCTTTTCAGCTCGAGTTGCTAAAATGAGTCCAACAACAGCAAAAATATGTTTCTTATTATATTCCTTTGTAAGTGGGTTAACATTTTCAAGTATCTTTGTCGCTTTTGAATTAAGCTCAATAATGTATGTTTTCTTAATTTCTGCATTAGTGTTTGCTATATTTGGTGCAATTGGATACTTTACTGAATTTGATTTAGGTAAATTTAGTACATTTTTACTTATGGGCCTATTTGGAGTAGTAATATGTATCATAGTAAATATGTTTCTTGGAAATGAAACATTTGACTTAATTATATCTATCATTGCTATTTTAGTCTTTATCGGTTTTACAGCCTATGACGTTCAAAAAATTAAAGAATTAGCTAATGATGGAATTGATAATGATGTAGTTGCAATTAATGGTGCATTTGAATTATATTTAGACTTTATAAATATATTCTTACACTTAATTCAAATCATTGGAGATGCTAAAGACTAGCATCTTTTTTATTTTTTATAAGAATGATAATAGGATATAGGCAAATAAAAAAGAAAATTTAAACAAGTTTTTATTATAAATAACTATTAAGGATTTTTATAATATGTGGTTGTCATTAGATAACAACTGATGAAGTGGTATATGTGGGAGTGGGAACAGGAACAGCAAGTGACCCTTACGTAGTTCAATAATGAGGTATTATATGAAGTTTAAAATAGAAGAAAAAAGAATTAAACTAATAATAAATGCATTAGATTTCCAAAAGAGTTAATTAATAAAGTAAATAAAGCAACAAATAAAATAATTACATTTTCAAAGTTTGTTATTGATGCCTGTAACTTTGCTTTAGATAATATAGATAAATAATACTTTAATTATTTTAACATTAGCCAATTTTATATGAATAATGTTTTTTTAACTAATATAAAAAGCTAATAATTTTTTAATTATTAACTTTTCCATTTCACTTCTTTTTTTGTGTTTTTGCTTCATAAGATCCAAATGTAAAAAATATGGATTATTTTTTATCCATATTTTTAACATATTCACAAATTATTTTAGCAGTTTTTTCTGAACCGATTGAAGAATCAACACATAAATCATAATTATTCATATCTCCCCAACTATTACCAGTAATGCTTTTATAATAATTAGCTCTAGCTTTATCAGATTTATTTATACCTCTGCGAGCTTTTGCTTCACTATCACCATACATTTCAGAAACTTTTTTAATACGATAATTTTTATCAGCATATATAAATACTTTAACAACATTATTATAATCACGAAGAACATAATCTGCCGCTCTACCAACTATAACACAAGAACCATTTTGAGCAATCTTTTTGATTATTTTATCTTGAGCTTTAATAGCTTCTTGCACTGGAGTAGTACTAATATATAAATCATACATTATACTTGGTGAGTTATCATTTAATTTTGAAACATACTCTTCTGCAAGCCCAGCTTCTTCTGCAGCAAGTGCTGTCATTTCTTTATAATAATAAGGAATATTTAAAGATTTAGCTACTAGTTCACCAATATATTTGCCTTGACTTCCATGTTCTCTACCAATAGTAATAATAACTCCTGGTTTACTAGGTTTAATTACTGTTTCTTTATTTGAAACACTTTTATTATTATCAGTATCTAACTTTTTAAAGAATAATATAATATTTGGGATTGTAATGCATAATCCAATCATATCTGATATTGGAGCCGCATACAATATACCTTTAATTCCCATAAATTTGGGTAAAATAATTGCTAAAGGTACAAAGCAAACTAGATCTCTAATTAAAGATACGACTGCAGCTTTAAAAGGTTGTCCAACAGCTTGAAAGAATATTGAACTAATTTTGACAACACAAGTTACCATAATAAGTGATAAGAAAATTCTAAATGTTAGTTCTGCAAATTCATTATATAAATCTGATTCTGAACCAAATATATTTATAATTACTTGTGGACATAATTGGAATATTAAAGTAGCAATAATACCAATAACAATTGTAATCTTAATTACAGTCATATAAGTCTCTTTAACTCGATCATATTTTTTAGCACCGTAATTATATCCTAAAATAGGTTGCCCGCCAACAATAATACCAATCGCTACATTAAGTACAATTGAGAATACTTTCATCGTTATTCCTAAAGCTGCAATAGGAATATCTGGACCAAATTTGCTCATACTTCCATATTTAACTAATGTAATATTTGTAACTAAAGAAATTACAACAATTGCAAGTTGAGTAATAAATGTTGAGATTCCTAATTTAATAACATTACTAAATACTTTAAAGTTTAATTTAAAACTATCTAACTTTATTTTAAAAGTTTTAGCTCTAAATAAGTAACTGTAAGCAATAATAAATGAAGTTACTTGACCAATAATAGTTGCCCAAGCAGCACCTTTAATACCCATATCAAACCCAAAGATAAAAATAGGATCTAATATAATATTAATAAATGCTCCTGTTAAATTAAGTACCATTGAATAAACAGGGCTACCATCAGCTCTAATAACTCCTGTAAAAGCATTACATAGCATGGTAAATGGAATAAATGATAGTATTATTATAAAATAATCTTTAGCATAGCTAATACTAGCTTCAGTCGCACCAAATAGTTCTAATATATTATCAGTAAATAAAAATCCAATTAAAACAATAATTAAACTAATAATAAAAGTAACTAAAATACTATTACCTATTGCTTTATGAGAACTTTTAGTATCCTTTCTTCCTTGACAAATACTAAGGAATGCTGCAGCACCATCACCTAAAGCCCAAGCAAAAGCCATTGAAATAATTGTTATAGGAAAAACTATTGTAGTCGCCGCATTTCCTAGATAACCTAAACTACTATTACCTATAAATATTTGGTCAACTATATTATATAAAGCATTAATAAGTAGCGATAAAATACAAGGAATAGAAAATCTCATCAATAACTTTGAAATTTTTTCTTCACCTAAAAACTTATTATTTTCTTCTTTCATATTTACTCCTCCTTCATTTTTAGACAAAATAAGAGACGTAAGACTAATAAATAATCTACGTCCAAAAGTTTTGACTTATCTATTTTATGATTAAAAATTATATTTGTCAATACTAAAAAAATAACTAGTAATAGCACTTATAACGCTTATACTTGACAAAACAGTAAAAAAAGTATAGTATATAGAGCTAACAAAAGAGGGAGGTTTTGAAAATGAAAAAAATATTGTTAATAATTGCATGTTTACTAACAATTATTCCAAGTGTTGCTAGTGCTAAAAGTTATAACTTTGGAGGTTATTATTGTGATCCTAAACAAGATATGGGGGATGGCACGTTTTATATGACTTGTCATATATTAGCTACAACAGATTTTGAGGTTAATCATATTGAAGGAGAATTAATACTACGTAATGTTAAGTTAGAAAGCATTAAAACAAATAGTGATTGGGTTAATAATAATGGTTTATCAAGTAATGTTAAATTTACATCAGCTACATCTCATAAAGGTTCATTTGTTATCGCTGATTTAATATTTACTGGTAATAACAGTGATACTGAATGTGAAGCTAGTTTTGCTCCGAAAGTAGTAGATAAAGAAACTACAAATTATGTGTGTGCAATAGTTGATGATGAATATTATGGCAAAAATGGAACTAAAGTAACAGAAGAAAAGTATTATGAAGAATGTTGTGATTATACATGTACAGTTGTAGATAATAAATACTATTTTGACTCTAAAGGAAAATCTGTAAGTTATGATAAATTTATGGAAGATTGTTCTACAAGTACTACAATAAAAAATCCACAAACAGGAATTAATTCTGGTTATGTTATTATCCCTATTGGCATAATATCTATTATAGGAATAATTAAATTTTCGAAAAAGAATACAAAAATTTATAAAATATAGTTGAAATTTTTAGATAATATGGTATAATTTATATTATCTAAGAAATGCGGATGTAGTTTAATGGTAGAGCTTCAGCCTTCCAAGCTGATAACGTGGGTTCGATTC
>CANSFH010000016.1 GCA_947646115.1 uncultured Mycoplasma sp. | reverse complement strand
TCCTAAATTCTTCACACTACCATATTATCATAAAATCAATGGGAATTTTGGGTAATTTATATCCAATATAGTTTTTCTTTTAAACTATCAATATTATAACAAATCCAGCAACATCCCTTATTAAAACTTCCTTTTGTATTTAAAAACTTTATTCGCTTCTTGAATATAATTATAGAAAGTTTGTCAATATGTTCTTCAAACATTTCAGCACGTGTTGGTGTTTCTAATGTTGAAAGTGGTAATAACAGACAAAATGATTTAATTAATCCTTCATCTAAAAGTTTAAAAGTGTGCCTTATTATTTCATTTTGTTGACTGAATGGTGGATTGCTAATTAATAGATCGCAATTATTAGGTGGATTCGTTTTAAAAAATCATTACCTAAATTATCAAAAATATGGGTAGCTTTATATTTAAGATTTAATTCATCAGCTTTTAACTTAAATTCTGAATCATAATTATTAAATGGAAACCATATATTTTTAAATGTTTTTATATCAATTAGTTTATAAATATCTTCAACTACCCATCTTGGTGTTGCCACATGATCTTTATTAGTAATTTTATCTAGTTCATAAGTATTAATCATTATGATATTTCATATAATAATCATTTATAAATGATTCTAATTCAGGTGTATATAGATTATCAAGCTTTAATTTCCAAATAAAGTTTTCTAAACTTTTAATACCTTCTTCACCTATTTGTTCATCAATTTGTTCATGTAATTTATCATTTTCATCAGATAAATCACTATTTTCATTTTTAAGGTAATTAAGTTTTTCAATTAATTCTTCAATATAATCTATTAATTCTATTATTTCATTATTTTCTAATAAATAATCATCTTGACCATAAGATAATGTTTTTAATTTTTCAACTAATTTATTTTGTCTTATTTCTTTTAAATCAACCATCGTATTCATCCCATTCCTTTAAATTCCAATATCTTTCGCATTTTTTATCTTGATAAAATTCATTAAGTGGTAAATTATAACATCTGTGATCATTAAGCATTTCTTTAAATTCTAAAATAAACCAAATGATAAAAGTAATAACTAAAACACTACAAATTGTAAATAATATTATCAAAATCTTTTTCATATCACCACCACCCTAACTCTGAACATTTTAAAGCAATTGTTTTTAATTCCTCTGAACTTAATGTATATGGTTCATTAGGTGTAAAAGGACTATCACTTTCAATAAAAGAAGTTATTGTTTTATGTTCTAAATTCAAACAAATAACATTGGTTTCTGAAATGAATTTTTTATTATAATAGTTTATTTCCTTAAATGTACTATAATCTGCAATAAAACCCAATTTTTCCATTATATCATCTGCATTTTTCATAAATCCTCCACTCAACATAACGTTTTAAATATCTTATTTGAATAGTATAATTAACATTTTTATACATTACTTCCCCAATTTCAATTTGACCATAATAGTGTGTATCTTCAGTTTTATAATTTTGAACAATATCAATTAATTTGCCAATTTCCATATTTGATAAATTAGTTTCATTTTTTATCAGCATTTTTAACACCTATATTTAATTTTCTTGGATTTCTAGCTTTTAGAATTATTTGACATCCACAATTAGGACAATCAATTGTATCAAATGTTGTTGATCCTGTTATAAAATGATTCCCTATTGTTTGATAAACTTTTGACTTAATATTGTTCATATCAATTTCCTTTTCACATATTTCACATTTTAGTTTTTTCATTTTCTTCAATCCTTTTCTTTAATTTTTTTATAAAATTATTATATTTAGTCGAAACAGTTTTTCTATCTAATCCTAGAACATCGCTTATTTCTTGCCATGTCATTAAATCAATATTTCTTAATCTGACAATAGTTCTTAATTGTGAATCAGGTATTGTTTCAATAAATCGTTCAATTTTTTCTTTTTCTTCAAGAACTAAAAGCATTACTTCTGCAAGTCTTTTTTTTAATTGCATTTTCTTTATAGCAACTTTTTCAACTGGATTACTTATATCACTTCCATGAATCCCATCGCCTAATTTTGCAGAACTTACACCTGCACTTTCTTCAAGTTCTTTTAAACGATTCTCTAAATCTTTAATTTCTATATTTAACCAGTAGAGTTCATTTAATTCTTCACTTCTCATAAAATCACCCACATGATTAATAATTGTAAAATTATCCACATTTTCAATCCTTTATCACTCTTTTTTTCATAAGCAGTATCACTAAATAAGAATAAAAGATCTAAAATTATAAATATTACTTTTAAAATTATAACCATTTTATTTCACCATCCTTAATTTTGGTTACAGGATAGTTACACTTTCTTAATTTAAGTGTAACCTGTTGTAATTACTTATAAATTCTAGGTAAATTTAATTTTTTAGTTCACTAGGTTACACTTAAAAGAGTATTTTTATTTATATTATATTTAGTAAAATATTACTTTCTTAATAATTTTTTTATTTAATATTCAAAAAACTTGTATTTAAGTGTAACTATGTGTAACCAATTCAAAAATTTTCCTTATTTCATCGATGTTTATTACTGGTTACACTTAAATTAAATTAAGTGTAACCAAAGTGTAACTTTTATTATTTTTAAATGTTTTCAGTAACCTTTGCAAATACTCTTGCTGATTTACCATTAACTTTTTTGACAACTGATTTATAATTTAACATCGTGCATATTTGTTTACAAAATTGAATCTTACCTAAAGGATTTAATCCTGATTCCTTACAATAACTTACATAAGACAAATAAACTTCATTTGTTGTGTGATTAAGAATTTCATCACCAAAATCTTCAACATACATCAAAATAGGATTATTCATTTCATCAAATTCTTGTAATTCAGCTTCAACCTTATCAGATATTGTAAATCCTTTATTTTCTAAAACATTTTTAAGTCCTTTTAATCCATCCAATATTAAATATTCCATAACTTCAGTACTTCGCAATTTATATTTTATATAAGGATCATAATCACTACTTCCCTTTTCAAATTTTGCATTGAAAGGTACAATTATCAATCTTCTTAATACTGCACCTGTTTCATCTTTAACACGTGGAATTTTATTTGCTGAAAATAACATTTTGCTATAATTATTAAATTCAAATGGATTAAGTCCTTTTCTTTCAACATTTACCCTATCACCAGTAACAAGTTTTTTAAATATTGCTAAATCAGGAATGAAATCACCTTTAATATCATCACCAATGTTTGCAAGTTTTCCAAATAATTCAGCAGTCTTAAATCTTTCACCTAATTCTGCCAAATCTAATGATGATATATTTTCAGCACCTAATAAATAGCTGATCATATCCAAGAATGTTGATTTTCCATTTGATTTGTCACCAGTTAAAATAAATGCTTTACCAAGTTCATTGTATCTATAAAAACAATAGCCAATAACTTCTTTAAGTAATGATTCTATTTTTTTATCATTACAAGCAAGTTTTTTAAGAGTATCTTCAGCCAATTTACTTTTAGCACTAGGATTATAATTCCAATTAATTTTATTTGTAATTATATAATCAGGATTAAAATCAAGAAATTCATCATTTTCAATGTTATAAACACCATTTTTAAATGCAATTAAATTTGCATCTAGATTTCTTATATCATCTCTAATAAGTAAATTTATATAAGCATAAACTTCATTTCTTTTAGCTTTATTTAATCCAGGTATCACATTAATCATTTCTGCTTCAATTTCACTATCATCTGCAACATAAATTCCATCTTTATAAATGTGTAATCTTCCATTAATTCTGATAATGTGATATTGATTTTTCATATAAGTAGCAAATTTATCAAGTAAAAATGTGTTACCTTTATAAAACGATGGTTTTTTAAATGAATCATCACGATATATAACTTCAAGTTCTGATTCTTCAAGTGGTTCTTTAAGAATATAGTTATTGATAAGATTTAAACATTCTTTAACCTCTTTTTGTGAAAAATCACTTGATTGTAAGGTTAAGATATAGTTGAATAACGATTGATTTCTACCATCGCCATTTTCCATGTCTAGAAATTCAATTGTTGTTTTAACTGGATATAGCCATTTTGGAATAATTTCATAATCTTTTGTATCATATAATATTTCACGTTCTTCATTATTAAATTTTAAAATTTCATAAGAAGTCTTCATACCAACTTTGATGTCAACTGTTAAACCAACACCAACTTTGGTATGAGTTTTGCAAGTTTGAAGTTCTTCATTTTTAAATAAGAAATGCTTACCACGTGTTGTTTTATATACACGACATTTTAGTTTCAGATCATTTACAATTTTAAATAAAATTTCAGATTGTTCATAATCATCAACATCTATAAGAATTGTATTTTCTGATAATATACCTGCAAATTCAGGAAGTAATTTAACTTGATCATAAGTTTTAAAATCATTTCTACCACGAATTTTTTCAATACATTTTTTATTTTTAGTTTCAACATAACCTTTGAAAAAATCCATATTATCACCACCTTACAAATTTGCTTTTTTCAATTTTTCTTCTGCTTTCAAAGCTCTTTCTTTCCATTCCTTCTTCTCTTTTCTTAAAGACTTATTTTCAGCTTTTATCCTTTTTGTAGTAGAGTCTTCATCTAGTTTAATCAGAATCTTTTCCCAAGCTTCACTTTGCATAGAATGAACTAAAGCTTCATAATCATTTTCTAATGTGTTATATTGCTTCTTGTCATGATACTTACTAAATAAGATTTTTAAGAAGTTCTTCATAAAAGTCCCCCTTTGCTATAATTTCATTTAGTCTATTATCATTTTTTATACTTTTCTTAATGGTTGTATTTTCTTTTCTTTTAATTTCATTTACTGGAATCAAATCACCATTATCTGCATAAGCATACACTTGATGATCAATTATTTCATGTGTTAAATCCCAATACTGAAAAGATTGTCTTATACCAAGTTTTTCATCAACAAATACAACGTGATGTTCATATTCCTTAACCTTCTTCATCGGTCTACCAAACATCATCGGTGTCTTCATATACATTGTCATCACATCCTTTAAAATCATTGATTCTCTTATTAGCTAAATCAATATACCATTGTTTATCTAATTTTCTTGAGATTCTATTATTAGAATTGATGTCTTCATTATTAATAAAGCAATGTATTGGTGTTCCAGCAATTTTTTCAGGATTTTTACCAACTGCTTTTAATTTGAAAACCCCCTTGTCTTCTTCATCAATTGATGCAAAGACACGAAGACACTTTTCCTTTAATATTTCATCACCATAAAGTGCATATAAATATTTATTTGAAACTTTTACTACTTGTTGAAATTGTTTTAAATCTTTACAATTTAAAATTGTTTCTTCAACAGGTGTTCCCTTAATAAAGTAATCAACTACTGCTTTATTAACTATTGGAAGATTATTATCAAGTTCATTTAATTTTTTTACACAAGCACCTTTGGATTTATAATGACCATCTTCTGCAACTATAATGTAATTATTAACATCCTTTTGAATTATTTTAGTGTAATAATCGTATTCAAGTTCCATTCTTGTTCTTTGTTCCCATTCGTGACAAATATCAAGTATTTCTTGGTCATTATCTTTTTCTACTTTTACAATTAATCCATCAGTATTACTTTGAATTAATTTACATTTATCTTCTAGTTTTTCAATTAAGTCTAATAGAAGTAATTGCCCACCAATACAAACATTATTTGCTTGTCTTGGATCATATAGATTATTAAATTTATCTTTCATAGCACCATAAGTTCCATTTATAACTATTTTTAATGGTGCTTGTAAAGGATTCTTTTCAGCTTTATACTTCAATCTTAATTCTTTTATTTCTTTGAATTTATCAGGGTTTGCCATATTTCTACTACCCCAACCATATTCAATCATTAAAGATGGATAATAAGAAGCAACATCTATATTTAAAAATTTACCTTCATCAATATAGTTTGGAATTGCACCATGTAATCCACCCCATGCAAAAATGTGTTCTACATCTGCAACATAACGAACTAATTCTTTTGAATAGTCCATATTGACTGGATTCTTATACCAATCAACAATATCTTTATATTTTTTAACTTTTAAAGTGTTGGGAAATTCGATGTCAAATTCATCATTTCTTGTTTTTTTACTTGCTTCAAGTATCACTGCTGAAAGTTGAACTTTAGTTTTTGAAATATAAGACAAAGGTAATTTAAAAAGATTTAAAAGTTGCATTTGTGATTCAAATTCACTTTTTCTATTCATAAATACTTTAATAGTTTGTTGTACATCATGCTTACAATATTTTATAGTTTCTTTTAATTCATCATCAGTTAGTTTTCTTTCAACATCAAATGGAATACTTGATTCCTTAATATTATTACCCATAAAACCTTCAAATTGTTTTAAACTATGAAATGATGTCATAATATCAAAATTATTTACTTGTATTTTTCTAAATAGATCTGAAAACTGATAACCACTTTTTTTGTCTACTATTATCCAATCATTTATTTCTTTTGGATTAAAATCACATAATATACCCTTAAGAATGAATTGATCATAATGTCTTGAATTATAACCTATCCAAACATCATTCTTATGTTCTTCAAAAAATTTTTTAAGTTCTTCAGCATTATTTACAATTATGTTTTCTTTACGATTAACCATATCATAAATAACAACAAGCCAATCGTAAAGAAAAACTTCAAAATCGTAAAATATCATTATTTTTGAGTTTCAAAGACATCGGTGATTTTAAAAGTATTAAATCCTTTCTTTTCACCATATTCAATCCCATACTCTAATTTTTGTTTATCAATGCTTTCTTTAACATCATTTAATAATTTTGCATAACCACTATAATTTACAAATTCAATTTCAAGACCTGTATCTAAACTTCTTAAAAATTCATTTACTATATGAACTTGAAATCCTTGTGTAATTACTTGATTCATAAAAATTATTGAATTTTTAAATTCACCTGTTAAAACTTTGAACCAACAACTAACCATAGGATCGCCATTTTTACTTTTCTTTAATTCTAATTTATCAATACTAACTTCATAAGTTCCATGAGGTACTTCCTTAAAGTTTCCTTGATTTTCTTTCGCATCATTAATTTCTTTTTGCATTCCTTTAACATCCAATGCACTATCAAATTCTTCCCAAATATCTTTTGCCATAATTATTTACCTTCCTTTTCTAAATTATTATTTATAATAGTTCCACCATTGCATACTGCAACTAATTGGATTAATTCTTTTTTAGATAAACCTGTTTCTTCACAATATATATCCAAAGTAGCTTTCATTCTTTTAGCTTCTTTTCTTGTTTCAACATAAAAATCTTCATCTTCATCAATTTCATGTAATTGACTTCTTAAATCTTCTATTTTATTAATTATTTCTTCTCTTGACATGATTCCACCTCTTGATTTTCTTCATAATTTTTATTCATATCTTCAACAAATTGATTTAATCCATCTATTAAATCTTTTAATGTTTTTTCAATATCATTTCCTAATTTTTCTTTTAATTCATCAAATTTATTTGCTTTTTCTCTTAATTCATCATAAGTTTCTAAACTTAATGTTACATAGTTTCCATTCATAATTATTTTTTATTCCTTTCACATGATTCCCAGTGAATGTTAACGTTCACCACATCAAATCTTTGTTTTAATAAATTTGTTGCTTTATCAATAAAAGCTCTTGTTTCACTAATGAACAGTTTTGTTTTTAGATATAATCTACACTCATTTGTAATAAGGTTTTCTTCAAGTATAGCTTGACCATCCATAGAAATATCATCATTAAAATAAACATCTAAATTGATCATTATTCTTCACCCCCTCTTATGTCTTTTGGGTTTTTCGCTATCTTCAGGAACACTTTTATCAACAGTTTTCCTTGTTCTTTTTGGTGTTTCTTCACTTATTTCTTTTTCATCAACTAAACCTGTTTCAGTAATAACTGGTGTTTCTTCAACTTTTTTTGTTGCTACTTTTTTCCCTTTTTGAGCATTAATCATTGTTTCAATGAATGAATCGTGACTTAAAGTGATTTTTTCAACACCAAAGTTATATCTTGAACCACCAAATATTGTTTCAGAATTTTTAAAACTCATGTAATGTTCACCATTTTCTTCAACAACAATTCTTGCAGTTAAATCAACAGTTCCAGCAAGTACATTTGCAATTTTATCTTTTATATTTGGTTTAAAGGTAGTAACTTCTTGACCTGATTTATAAGTTATTGTATTGGTTACTTGTTTTGACAAATATACTATTTGATAACCTGTATTTTTTAATCTTTTCATGGTAGATAAAAATTCAGTCATTATCATATCCCAACCTTTTCCAAATGCTCCATCAGATTCATGTTCCCATCCTTCTTTGTTATACATATATAAACGACAATGTTCATACATATCTTCTACAAGGTCAACAACAATTGTTTTAAAGTCATTATCTTTCTTTTCTAATTCAGCAATAACTTCTTTAAAAGTTTCCCAAGCGAATTTTTTCTTGGTAAGTCTTCCATCCATAGTAATTTTATCTTTAATTCTAATTACTGGTGATGTAATATGATCAACATTTCCATCAGTATTGATCATTAAAGTGTCATCGAATGAATCCATAAACACTGTTTTTCCTGAATAACTATCACCATACAACCACATATCAGGTGTTGTATTAATAGTAGCTTCTTTTCTTTCATTTTTTGGTAATATCATATAATCATTTCCTTCCTTACATAGTGCTTTAAATTCGCACCAATCACATAGATTTGTTTCATTTTTTTCATCAAAGTTTTTACAACTTTTTATTTTTTGAATAGTTTCCAAAAATTCAATTTTTTTATTTGCATCATATTTAACTTCTTTAACTTGAACTTCCATTTTATTAAGTTCATCAATTAATCTTTTTCTAAATTGATACAATGTTTCAGTTTTCTTTTGTCTTATTCTAGTTTTAGGAATAAATACAAAGAAAAGCTTTCTTATTTTAATTTTGTAGACTTTTTCTACATAATCTTTGTAAATATGAAGTTGCCCTGATTCCATATAATTATCAATATTGTTAGAATATTTATAGTCATATAAGTCGTAAGTTCCATCTTCATTTTTTACTAATAAATCAATAAAACCTAAAAAGTCTTTTGTTTCAACTTTTAATTCATGAATACCTTCAGGAATCATTGATTTAACTATTGGAATCCAATGTCGTATTTTTATCGATTCGTTTATCAGTTCATCAGTAACAACTGGATAACTGTTTAAAAATTCATCAATAGCAGTTTCAACATCAGTTTCCATACCCTTGTGTAATGCTAACCCATTTATAAGTGCATTTGTTGGATCGCAATTAAAAATCGTTTCTAATCCTTCAAGATAATGCAATTTGAACTGGTATTTGCATTTTTCAAATGTTCCAACCCTTGAATATGAGAATTGCATTTTGTCACTTCCTCCATTAGTGTTTTAAATTCTTCAAACCCTTCAGGAAAAAGTATTATTCCAATCCCACCAGACTTGTTAATTTGTTTTATATTGTGTTTTTGTAGTTCGGTAGGTTTACCAGTGCTTGATTTTAATTCAATTCCAATGAATATTCCATTTTTACAACAAATAACATCAGGAATACCACTTTGTTGAAATCCACCACCCCAAACCTTGAAATAATAAGCATTTATTGAGCTTAAATATTTTTTCACTTTATTTTCAAAGTTCTTTTCTTCAGCCATTAATCTTCAACCTTATAATCAAGAACATCTTCGATATTTAAACTTGAATTAATCATTTCTTCATCATCCCATTCATGTTGTTCAAGATATTCTTTAGCTTTTTCATAGTCTTCAGCATAAATGGTTATTTCATATTTGCAACTACAATCACAAGTAAATATAAAACACTTATTTTTATCTTCAGGTGGATCAATAGATTGTTCAGTAATCATATTAATTTCCTTCCCTATACAATTCATTTGTATAATCCTTTCGCATCATTAAAGTTTTATAGATGCTTTCTTCAATAGTTCCTTTAGTCAGTAGATAATAATAGAAGCAAGTGTCAATTTGACCAATTCTATGTATTCTTTTCTTTGACTGTTCAAACAATTCAGAGGATAATGGAAGTGTGAAATAAATTATTTTATTAGCTTCTTGCAGATTTAATCCCATCGCACCTGCTTGATACTGTACGATTGTGATTGAATCATCTTTGGTAGTATAAGCTTCTAAATCTTTTATTTCACCATTGATAATGGAATAAGGTTTTTTTAACTTTTCACATAGACCAACAATAAGGTCTTTTTCTTTTGTAAAGTTGTAAAAAATTATTATTCTATTAGTTGTTGATTCCATAATTTCTTTTAATGAATCTAGTTTATTGCTATTAAATTGACCACATAATTGTCTTTCATAAAGCATCTTCTTTAATGTGTTATCACCAACAAGTTCTTCATCATCAATTTCAACTATTGAATCTTTTTTAAAGGTTTTATATGCTTTTATTGGTTCTATATATTGCTTAATTTCAACTTGTTCAGGTAAATCAATTACTTCACTAGATTTCAGAAAAATTGCACCATGATCACGTAAATTTTGCTTTAAATCACGTACATTCATATACCCTGTAACAATTGGAAGACTAAATCCATTAACTTCAATAAGTCTAGTTTTAATATAAGTACCCCAAAATTGTGATTTGCTTATATCCCAACCAAGTAGCTTACATTGTGACCATAGATTTTCATATTTTCCACCAACTGGTGTTCCTGAAAGTAAAATTAATCCATCAAACTTAAGATTTAAAATAAATTTGGTTCTTTTAGCTTTTTCATTTTGTATTAATGAGCTTTCATCAAGCATTAAGGTAAAATTATTTAAAGTGTTTAATTCTTTTCTTCGCCAACATAATTCATAATTAATTATTCCAACAATTGGTTTTAAAACACTTCTATATCCTAATACTTCAAAAAATTCTTCATATTGTTTTTTATTAGTTAAATCAAATACATTCGTATCAACTTCGTAATAAGTTTTAAAATGATCTAGCCAGTCATTAATTTTGGATTTTTGACAAATGATTAAATTAATATTTGAATGTAATTGTTTCATTTTTTCAGAACCCACAAATGTCTTTCCAGTTCCCATTTCCATATAATAAGCAACACGATTTCTTGATTTTGTTTTTTCCAATATATCTTTTTGAAAGTTATATAAATTTACCATTATACACCTAAATAATCAGCTACTTCTTTGCTACCAGTACAAACTTGAATAATCCCACCCCTACAAGTGTAACTTCCAGCAGGTGTTTCATACGTTTTCTTAATTGTAAATAATTGTGTGATAGCAATTCCAACAATAAATCCTAATAAAAACCATAAAGCATTTTTAACCCATTTTTTTAAAACTTTTTTTCTTCTATAACCTTGTCTTGTTTCCATATTAATTTCCTTTCTTTTAAACAGTAACCATTGAAGATTTTGTTTTTTCATTTTTAACAATTGACATTATTTTTGTGTCCTCTTTTTGATTTGATCCATAAATTGTTTTAAACATTTTATTGATTTCTTCAATTTTTTTAGTGTAATATTCATCTGATTTAGGGTTTGCAATTTCAATTGTTAATTTTTTAAGTTTGTTCATGTTTTTCCCCTTTCGATGATTTAACTTTTGAATTTTCGTGGTAATGTTCAGTTATTCTGAACTTTTTGTGCAAAAAAATATATAGGTATATCAGCTTCGTTGATACCTAGAATTTCACAAGCTTTTTCAATTTCACTTGGTTTAAACTCTAATTTATTATTTAGTTTTAAATAAATAGCAGTTTCTGATAATCCCATTTTGTCAGCAAATTTTCGCTTTGACTTGCATTTTTCAATAATTAAACCAGTCAATTTACTAAAGTCATGCATCTTTTTCACCTCCAAACTTTTTGTTCAGATATTCTGAACTTATCTAAAGTATACATCTTCAATTTTAGAATGTCAACACTTTATTTCAGATTTTCTAAACTTTTTTATTGTTTTTTTTATTTCTTTATATTATAATGTTTATGGAGGTTGATATTATGCGAAATGAAAACACATCTATACGACTTAAAAAGATTATGGCAGATAAAGGATTAAAACAAGCAGATATTTTAAATAAATGTAAACCGATATGTGAAAGATATAATAAAATGTATAATATGAATATTCAAATAACTAAATCCGATTTAAGTCAGTGGATTTCAGGTGTATATGAACCTAGACAAAATAAATTAACTGTTTTAGCTGAAGCTTTAGGAACAAATGAAGTGTGGTTAATGGGATTTGATGTTCCAAATGTTCCTAAAGATGAATATAATTCTTCAGTTAGTAAGGAAAAAGAAAAAGAAATGCTTAAAGATGTATTAAAACGAAAAGGATTTTTAAATGACAATGAAGAAATGACTGAAGAAGATTTTAATAGATTAATAGAATTTGCTAAAGCAAATAAGAAATTTATTATGTCAGATAAAAACTAGAATATTTATTAAAAATATTCTAGATTAAGAATTAAAATTATAGGATCAATCCCCAATTTAATTAATTCATAATAGAAAGTGTCAAAATCCATCAAAATCCCCTCCTTCGTGGGATATTATAAAGTATTTATTATACTATATATAGATGTTGAAAATAATTTGAATGACTTAAATTGTCGATTTTACGTTCTAAATGGTATTTTAAGGAGGTTTTAGTAATGAAAAGAAGAATTAGGACTTATAATAAGCTTGGTAACGGAAAATATTACACTACTAGCTGGAAAGTATCTGAATACATTTTTGTAAATGTTTTATATTTCATATTTATATACTTACCATTCTTATTTATAAAATATTGTATGTATATTCCAATCAAATGGATATGTGTAAAATTTTATGAAATGATAAAGTCAAAAAGAAATATTGAAGAATAAAAAAGACTCATTGCTACCAACAATGAGCCACCTCTATAAAAGAGTACACAAATAAAAAATGTTCTACCACGAAAATTCTTTTTTGTGTATCTCTATTATAGCAAAATTAAGAAATTTTAGCAATAAGGAGATAAAGAAAAATGATAAACAATTATGACAATATAACAGTAGATGAATTATTGGAAAATTTACCTATTTATAAAGAATTAATACACCATATAAATGCATTAGATCCAAGTATTATTGTAAAGGTTGCTTGTGCCTACTTACGTGTTAGTACCGATATGCAAATTGAATTTAGTCCTGAAGCCCAACTTGAAGATATTATCAAATATTGTATTCAAGAAAATATCATGTTACCAAAAGAAAATATATTTTTAGAAGCTGGAATATCAGGAACACGTGCAGATAAAAGACCTGAATTTCAACGTATGATTTCCAAAGCAAAGGAAAAACCAAAACCTTTTGATATTGCTTTAGTTCATAAATTTGATAGATTTGCAAGAAGTCGTGAAGATAGTGTTGTTTATAAGTCACTATTAAGAAAAAAATTAAACATTGATGTTATTGCAGTAAAAGAAAAGCTACCTGAAGATCGTAAACTTGCTATGATGGTTGAATCTAATCTTGAAATGTATGGTGAGTTCTATTCAATGAACTTAAGTGATGAAGTCAAAAAAGGACTACGTAAGAAAGCAAAACGTGGTGAACATGGTACTAGACCACCATTCGGTTATGATAAAGTAATTGTAGGTGTAAGGCGAGATAAAAATGGTGAAAAGATACTTCGTAAATTAGTAATTAATGAAATTGAAGCTGAAATTGTCAAATCTATTTTTGAAGACTTTGCCAATGGTATAAGTATGATGG
The DNA here is from genome assembly GCA_947646115.1 of uncultured Mycoplasma sp. Classification (GTDB taxonomy): domain Bacteria; phylum Bacillota_I; class Bacilli_A; order RF39; family UBA660; genus Caccenecus. The sequence goes on along the minus strand of CANSFH010000016.1, from coordinate 15,209 downwards.
ATATTTCTTTAAAATTAAATGAATTGGGAATTAAAACCAAAAATCATCAAAAGTTTAGTACAAGAGCCATTGCTTGGATATTACATAATCCAATTTATATAGGTTTTAATAGATGGACTGAAAATGGTATGAATAGAGATTGGAACAATCCTGATACAATTAGTTTAGAAAATGAAGATATACCAAAAATCATAGAAAAGGAGTTGTGGGATAAAGTGCAAAATAGATTTGAAAAAGAAAGTAAAATATATGGAAAGAAAACAAAAACGAAACCAAAAAATCCTCATTGGTTACGTGGTTTAATTAAATGTGATTCTTGTGGTGAAATGTTAGTTAAAAATGGTAAAACATTTCAATGTACTGGATATACACATGGTAGATGTAACGTAAGTCATTCAATTACTGTTAAAGCAGTGGAAGAAGTGATAATTGAACAATTAAAAGTTGATTATCTTAATAAACCAATTAACATTGAAATAAATAGACAAAAAGCAGATAACAAAAGAGAAATAGATATTTTATATAATCAGCTTAAACAACTTGAAGCAAGAGAAGAAAGAGTTAAAATTGCTTATGAAAATGGAATTGATTCATTAGAAGAATATAAAGAAAATAAAGAACGATTAAAAAATGAAAAAGATAACTTAAATAAAAAATTATCTTCTATGGATATTGAAAAAGATAAAGATGAAATTAGAAATGAAATATTTAAGAAATGTAAAGATGCTTATGAAATGATTTCAGATCCTACTGTTGATATTGAAGATAAAACACTGATTGTTCATTCATTATTCGATAAAATCATATTTAAAAAAGCAGAACACAAGCTAATAATTTTTTATAAATAAAAAAGATACCTATTGCCATTAGGTTCACCCATTTGTTGCATTATATTACTAAATTATTAATAAAAAGTCAAATTCAAAAAAAGAGCTAAACTATAAATACTGTTTAAACTCTTCTCTATTATGTTCTTCTGTTTCTAAAAGCTTTTTAGCTAAATTTACAATTTCTGGATCTTGATCTTTATATTCATTAAGCTTTTCTTGAATGGCAATTACGCCTTTTTCATTACCTTCCATCATTAACTTCACAATATTTTTATCATCTTTATTCAACGTCATTGCTTCACTCATAACTTTACTACTAAATTTTTTTAAAGCACTAATTTCTTCTTCTTTCGCCCCATATTTAATTAATATTTTTTTAGCATCACTACAAAACTCTTCATATTCTCGTCGCTGTTCACTAATAAGTTTAGCTACACTTTCGTCTTCCACTTTATCTATAACAGCATCAATTCCAATTAAACCCATCTGCGCATTTTGATATATTAAATTTAAAAATATAATATTATCATTTTGTTTTTCTTTCATAAAAAATCACCCATTATTATTATGGGCAATTTCCCTATTTTTATACTTCTTGCACTACTGCAATAATCATTGGTTTACATTCAGTCTCTTCATATAAATATTTAGATAATTCATCTCTAATTTCCGTCTTAATTTTATTATAATCAACATAATTAGGTGTAATATTCCTCTCAATAATAGAAGCACAAATCTTCTTAATTTCTTTAATCATTTCGCCACTATCTTTAATATAGATAAAACCTCTTGTTGTAACTTCTGGACCAACTAATAAAACTTTATCTTGTTTTGATATTGTTGCACTAATTAAAACAATACCATTCTCACTTAACATCTCACGATCTTTAATAACAAGTTCTCCTACATCATCACTTGATTTACCATCAATTAAACAATCATTTACTTTGATTTTTTCATTTTTATCTACTAATTCACCATTAACAAACTCAACTATTTCCCCATTTTGTTTTAAAATAATATTTTCACTTGGAATACCTAGAGAATTTGCAAGATCAGCATTCCCTACCATATAACGATACTCACCCTTAACAGGCATATAATATTTAGGTTGCATAAGTTTAATCATTTGCATTAGGTCTTCTGAAGAAGCATGATGTAATATTGTTTTATCACTAGGCATATTAACTATTTCACAACCAAATTCTGCTAAATCATTTTCTAATCTTACTAAAGCTTTCTCATTACTATCGTATCTCGGTTCTGAAAAAACTATAGTATCATTACTTTTTAAATGAATAAATTTATCATAACCATTATATATTTTTTGCATTGCTGAATAAGGACTAGATTTATCATCGCATATGAGCATTATAGAATTATTATCATTAATATTTGATAAATCTCCTAAAGTATCAGTAGGTACTGTCAAATATCCTTCTTTAATACCAAAGTTAATCATATTCTGTAATCTTTTACCCATAATTACAATTTTACGATGAGAATTTAAAGATGCATTAAATATTTCTTGAATTGTATATAAATGCGTAGGAAGTACCATAAACATAATTCTTCCTTCAGCATCTTTAATCGCTTTTTTAAATACTTGAACTAATTTATGATTAGGCGATGTATGACCTACATTTTCACTAAATACTGATTCACTTAATAAACATAAAACTCCCAGTTTGCCAACATAAGCAATTTTACCTAAATCCATATCATAACTACCCATCATCGTAGGATCAAAAATAAAATCACCAGTATAACAAATTGCTCCTTCTTTAGTGTTTATAACGTACATAACTGCATCAGGTGAACTATGTGAAACACTAATCGGAAAAATACTTATATGTCCAAAGTTCATTTTCTTATGAGCCTTAATTTCTATAATGTTATCTTTATTAACACCCATTTCCATTAAAACATATTTTGTAAATTTAGTAGCATAAATCTTCAAATTAGGAATAACAGATAAAAGATCCGCAGTTGCTCCCATATTTTCATAATGACCATGCGTAATAAATAATCCTTTAATTCTCTTTTTATTTTTTACTAAATAAGAAAAATCAGGAATAATATAATCAATACCTAGCATATTTCCACTAGCATATTTAAGTCCGCAATCAAATACAAAAATATCTTTATCTATTTCCACACAATATATATTTTTACCATTTTCATCAAGTCCACCCAGACTAAAAATTTTTATTTTACTCAATTCAATCAACTCCAATTTCTAATAATTTTAAATAAATAAAAAAGTTTTAAGGCGAATTTAATTATACCAAAAAACTTTTAACAATACAAGAGTAAGCATTAATAATTTTAAATAGGACAAATTATATCCTTTTCAACTTTATAATCATCTAAATATTTACATCTACATTCAACATCATTACAAATACATCCATAACTTTTAGCACAATCATAAATGTTTTGAACTTTATCACCAAACATAGCTTTATATAAATCAAGAAGTGGAGACTTATATAAAACTCTTTCCATACTACTATCAATAATTTTTATATCTTTTAAAGTAAAATCTTCAACATTTATAGCATTACTTACATCAATATCTTGTACTTTGCCTCCAACTTGTGTCATATTATTTAATTCAATTTTAAAACTACTTTTTTCCTTATTTATATTAGTATTTATATTACCACTTAATTTAAAAGTTTGTCTTTTATCTCCAATTCTTTTTAATTCATATTGTGCTGTTCCACTAACTTCTAATGTTTCATCATTTACTTCTATATTTATTTCAAATTCCACATTAGTTTTATCATTATCTTTCGTAAACTCTGCATTAAAAATTGGAATATCCTCATAATTTAAAATAACATTACTTTTATTATTATCAAAATTTAATTTTAAATCTAAACTTTCTCCTCTAATATTTAACACAGAATTAGTATCATGATTAAGATAACTAAAAATTTCATTTTTATCAATTATAAATTTAATACCTTTAAAATTATTAGCCAATCCTTCTGTATAAATATTAATTTTTAATTCTTTAATATCAACAGTTAAATTTTCATCGTTTTTTAATTCTTTTAACATACTAACTAAATCTTTTCTCGAAATATTAGTAAGATTTGAAATACTTTTTAAAGCTTCATTATTTTCCATTAAATCTTCTATTATATTTTTAATTAAAACTTCTATTTCATCTTTATTTAATGTTAAAATATTGTTAGTAACTTTTAAGTTGTTCCCATTTATATTAATTTTTGTTTTTTCTTTAGTCAAATTTTCTTCATTTAATTCTCTTATAAAAGTATCTTTAACTGAATTCATAATATTTAAAATATCTTCATAATTATAATTTAAACTTAAAGAAGATAAATCTCCTGATTTACTACCTACTTCTACCAAATTATTATAAATATTTTTTTCTAAAATATAAATTTTATTATCTCTTAAATAACTTTTTAAATTTATAAAAGAACTATTTCCCTTTTTAAAAATTAAGTTTCCATCTAAAGCTTCATCTTTAATATTTAAATTAAATTTATAATCATAATTATAATCATTGAAACTATCTAACCCTTTAATATCCGTATGAATATTAAAAGAACCAGAACTAACTATAGAATCTTCTTCTACATTATAATTTAGCTTTTTACTATCACTTTCTTTTAAATAAGTCTCTAATAATTGATAACCTTCATTAAATGCTTTAGTATAAATTTTATAAGGTGAAATCATTAAATTAGCAATCCCAATGCCCGTTATAGTTAATAAGCCAATAATTATTAAAACAACTAATGTTATAGCTAATCCTTTAAACTTCTTTTTATTTTTTTTAGGCTCGGCTGGTTTCATAATTGGGGGTGGTGTATATCTTCTATTTTCATCAAAACTTAAATTATCATTACCAGCTTTTAATCCTGTATTATCTTCAGGCATAAAAAACCTGTTTTTATTTAAATTATCGTTATTGTATCTTTTATCTTCAAACATTCAAGTCACCCTCTAATATAATCAAAATTATATCATAACTTAAATATGAAATAAATACTTTTAATTATCAATTACGAATTACTTTTTTAGTCTTGTCCTTTGAAATATAGCTTCTTTATAAATAAAATCATCTTCTATAACTCATTTCATTAATTATTATTCTCTTCACTAATAATCTCACTTAAATAAACTATTTCTAAACCTTTATAATTAACTTCTTTTAGCAATATTTTTAAATCATCAATAGTAGCGCTTTCCATAACTAAAATAATACTTCCATTCCCAATATTTTTCTTAATACTAACTAAATTGTTATTAGTTAATGTAAGCTCTGGTTCTACTAAATAATTTTTATGTTTTAAACAAATATCTTTATTAGTTTCATTAATAACACATATATGTTTATTTTCTTTATTCAAATTTAAAGTATTTTCTAAAGTTTTAAAATTAGTAGTTTCATTATTAATAACTTCAAAATAACTATTATGTTTATAAGAATCAACTTTAGTTAACATACTTCCTTTTAATTCTAAACTTTTAAAATAATCACTTACTTCATTATTAGTAGCAAAAATAAAACTAACTCTTTTTAATTTACCATTTCCATTTTTTATAATTTTATCTTTATAATTATCAAGTGAAATTTCTGGCTTTACTTGTTCAAAAACCAAATAATAATTATTAAAAACTTCCTCCTGTTGCATATTATAAAAAGATTCTTTTTTATTAACTTTTAACCCATTAATTCCCGGTATAATATAGTCCCCTTTGATAACAGCATTAACAGATTTAACATTAAAATTATCCGATTCTTCATTAATCGTAACCATTAAAGGATTTTTATTTAATACAATATTAGCAATCTGTTCTGTATAATAAAAACTAAATACCATAATAAGCGCAAGTCCAAAAAATTGATAATATTTTTTCAAAATAATCACCTAAAAAATTATATGCAAAAAAAAAATCAGCTAAAACTTTATTTAACCAATTTCTTTTTTAATTAAGTCTGCACCTCTTTTAGGATCGTGTAATAATATATCATATACTAACTTATTCTTTTTTAACTCTTCAATAAAAATAATTTCTTCTTTCGTCATAGCCACAAAAGTGTCTTTATTATCTTTATCAACAGTCTTAACTAAATAATCTGCTCCTAAAAGATAGTCAGCGCTTACTCCAAAAACATTAATCATTTCAATTACCGCTTCTAAAGTAGGGTTTCGTGTTTCTTTTTCATAGCAACAAATTGCTGATTTTCCAACACCAATTAACTCTCCTAATTCTGTTTGTGTTAAACCTCTTTTTTTACGGACCTCTCTTAGCCTACTTCCGTTTAACATCCCATCACCCTCGTTCTTAACAGATTATAACTTTAGTTAGAGTTTATTTGTAATTTTTTCACCTATGGTAAAAAATACCAATTATTTTTTAGTAAATGTTAATATTATTGAATATTTAAATTGCATTTTTTGTATTTGAAGTAATAAAAGTTACTTTATCTACAATCACTTCAGTAATATATCTTTTTTCTTTTTCTTCTGTCTCATAATTTCTTGATTGTAATTTACCTTTTATTCCAACAACATCGCCTTTATGACAATAATCTCGTGTCGCACTTGCTATACCATTCCATAAAACACATTTTATAAAATCTGCATCATAAACACCATCACTATTTTTATAATCACGAGATACAGCTACTATAATAGAAGTTCTCAAAGTTCCATCGCTACTAGTTTTTACTTCTGGTTCACTTGTAAGTCTTCCAACTAAGGTTACATTATTCATTATAATTCCTCCTTTCCAAGAGGAATATAACATCAGTATATATACTTGTCAAAACTTAAATAATCAAAATCTGCTAACTAAAAATATCAAATCTGTTTAACCAAAACCTTAAATTATTTTAACTAATTTTATCAAATTAATAACTTTTAAATAACCTATTTAATTCTACTGCATATTCCATAGGAAGTTCATGTTTAAAATCATTAATAAAACCCATTACCAACAATTCTTTTGCTAAATCTTCACTTAATCCTTTACTCATTAAATAAAATAATTGTTCTTTATTAACTTTAGATATTGTTGCTTCATGTTCTATAGTTGAAGAATTATTACTTAAAATATTATTAGGAATTGTATCGCTTTTACTTATTTCATCTAAAATTATTGTATCGCATTTTATCGTAGCTTTTGAGTTAACTGCACTTTTATTTATCTTCGTCGTACCTCTATAATTACTAACTCCTCCATTTAAAGCAATCGATTTACTCACTATATTACTTTTTGTATTTTTACCAATATGAATCATCTTTGCTCCGGCATCAATAATTTGCTCACTATTAGCATAGGCAATACTTATAGAATTTCCCACTGCATTATCCCCTTTTAAAATACAACTTGGATATTTCATTGTTACTCCTGAACCAATATTACCATCTATCCATTCCATGACGCCACTTTCTTCTACTATTGCTCTTTTAGTTACTAAATTATAAACATCTTTGCTCCAATTTTGAATAGTTGAATATTTACATTTAGCATGTTTCCCCACATATATTTCAACAACCCCTGCATGTAAACTAGTTGAAGAATAACTTCTTGCAGTACAACCTTCAATATATTCTAGTTCGGCATAATCATCTACAATTATGATAGTACGCTCAAACTGCCCAAGATTTTCAGAATCAATTCTAAAATAACTCTGTAAAGGGCGATCTAATTTAACACCTTTAGGAATATAAATAAAAGAACCACCACTCCAAAAAGCTCCATTTAAAGCAGTATATTTATTTTCTGTATATTTAACTAAATTATTAAAATATTTTTTAAAAAGTTCCGGATATTTTTTTAAAGCTTCATCTGTACTCGTAAAGATCACTTCACTATTCTTATCTTTAATATTATGGTACACAACTTCACTTTCATATTGATTAGTTACTCCATATAAATAATCCTGTTCTGCTTTAATAACCCCTAAATCACAAAAAGTACCTCTAATATCACTATCAACTTTATCCCAATTATCTGTCATTTCTTTTTTATTATCTTTATAGTATGTAATTGCCTCAAAATCAATATTTAATTCTGGACCAAAATTAGGATTATCTAAATTATTAAAACACTCTAAAGATTTTAACCTAAATTCTCTCATCCAATCTGGTTCTTTTTTCTTTTTACTCAAATCTATAACAAATTTTTTATCAATTTTTTTCATAATATCCCCAACAACATTATACAACATATTTTTTTTAATGTTTAGAGTTGTTTTTTTTTTATTTTTCTGATACAATTATATAGACTAGGAGGCTTACACAATGCATGATACAGATTTAAATAGAAGTAAAATAATAAATGTTAATGATTTTATATTTAAACAAAATTTAGAATTTTATCCTAATTTACGAGGTATAAGTTGTGAGGATAATGTTATTACTTGGGTAAAAGATGGTACAGTAGTAGCGTCTACTCCATTAACATTTGATTTAAGAGTACTACCTGGTGATGCTTGGCTAGTTACCCCTGCTGAATTTATAAGCATTATAAAATTAAATAAAGAATGTAAAGGTTTATATAACTTTATTGATTTAATTCAAACTCATTGTTTTGATACTTTCCCTAGACCAGAACTTTCTAAAGATAATACAAATAATGATTTAGAAGCTCAAATCAAAAAATATATGCATCTATACTTTACTGCTAAAGAAAGTAATAAACTAACTGAAGATAATGTTACCATTTTAAGTCAAGTAGGTAATAATATTGCTGTTCTTCCTGATGAATCATACTTAAAAAGTTTAATTAATAGTGAAATTGATAAATATTTTGCTGCTACTAAAGAATTAGGAAAAAATATCGAAACTGCTGATGAATTAAAACAAGGACCTGTTAGAGCTTTAGTAAAAAAAGAAGAAACTCCTAAAAGTTCTAGAGCCGCCTTTATTAATGTTGCAGTCTTACTTTATGGCATCTTAAATATTGGCATTATTTTAGCAATAGCTTTGATGAAGTAGAAAATACTTCTTTTTTTTTAATTTTATGATATAATACTGATATATGGGGTAGTCTATGGTTTCGACATATATTACTAAATATGATTGCAAGTGGGAGGAACACCTTACGTTCAACCTTAAATTTAAATGACAAGAATGAAAATTCTTTTGCTTTTGCAAACCTTGCGTTTGCTGCCTAATTAATTAAGGATACAAGCAAGCTTCTATTTATTTTGCTTATAGGATAATTAGAGGTTCATAAATATAAGATATATTCTTTTATTTGTTTAGGATAAAAGAACGAATTATTACTAAACTTAAATATTTTATCGGTTGGTCTTGAGCCAGTAAAATATTGACATTTAAATCAAGCTAAACTTGTAGATATTGTATGATAGGATATACTGGACAGGAGTTCGACTCTCCTCTACTCCACCAATTAAGTATTAAACAAACAATAAAAAGTTTGGTTATAATATATAGATTAAAAATATATAAGTTATAGTATGTATTTTCTAATAAATATCGAAAGAACTTAAAGTTCTTCAGAGTATAGACAAACCCCTAGATTTTTTTCTAGAGGTTTTCTTATGAATAAATTTTTTTGCTTAAATTTATGATATTTTTTAATATTTCGATAAAAAAATCATATACAATTGATAATAATGAAAGCGGTTTCTTACCTACATTATTATTTTTTATTGCTATATTTTTTATGTTTTGAGCAGCCCAAATAAGCCATATATAATGTTTGATTACCTTTTTAATTTTTATCACGCAATTTATTTTTTTCTTTTATAAAGAAATCAGAATATATTTCTAACTTATCTGGAGTTATATAATTATTATTTAAAGCATATTTTAAAGTCATCGTAAGATTAGTTAAATTAAAACTAATTAATACTTCATCACTTTTTTTATCTTTTAAATAATATTTATACTTATCAGTTTCATAAATTAGCTCTTGCTCACCTTTATAATCTTCAGAATAATCTAAAAGATCATAAAAAACATAATCCGTTTCTCTAGATACAATTTCTTTTAAATCATAAATTTTATTAGTAATTAAATAATATCCTAATTCTTCACCCATACTTTTAGGAATTAATCTTTTCCAATTATGCCAAATATATATTGTATCAATTAATTCATTTTTATCATTAAACATTAGAAAATCAAAACTATGACCATCAGCTAGAAATACATCACCATACTGCTTACTAGTTGAAATTATATCTAATATTTCATTAATAGATTTTTCATTAGTTATTGTACCTATTCTTGTATCTCCCGATTTAATTATTATTTTATTAGTTTCATTTAATTTATTTAATGTTTTAGATGGTATTTCTTTTCCATCCTTATCATTTAAATTACTCTTATTACATTTATTTTGAATTGCTTTAAAATCAATATCATTTGCACTATTATGCGTATAAATATATATACCTGTATTAGGAATGTTATAGCTTTGATATATAGGATATTTTTTAGCAAAATATAATTCAAAATCTCTCATAACTTCCCATTCATAAGTCAAATTAGTCTCAACTATAATATATATTTCTTCATCATCAGTTTTTAACCCTTTATAATAATTTATCTTATCACTTTTATCCGTAATTTCATTAAGTAGTATATCCGTACTTTCTTTTTCAGATAATATATATTCATTTAATTCATCTTCAAAACATTTTATCTTTGAACAATTACTACTTATTTTTCTTTCACAAAAAGTATCTATTAACTCTTCTTCTCTTAAAAAATTTGCAACTACATTATCACTATCACTAATAACTTTTGTCGTACCATCAGTTAATGTAACAGTAAGTCCACTTATTTCATCCCTATCTTTTTCCTTAACATAATTAACCATATCATCTATATTAATATTATTATAAATTTTAACTATTTCTTGTTTCTTTCCATCATTAATATAAACTATATATATCTGATCTTTTTTTAAATAAATAGTATTAGTTTGACAATTAATATCTTTTCTAGTAATTGCTAAATCATAATTTTTAAGTATTGAGGAACTTAAATTATTTCTATCTTTTTTATACAAAATTAAAGTAGTTCCTATAATTAATAAACATAGTATTGTAATAACTAAATATTTTATATATTTTTTCATATTTTTTCCTTTTTTTTAATTTAATTTTGAGCAATCAAGTTTAATAGTTTCCAAAATATTTTCACAAGCACTATCTAAACATAAATCAAAATATAAATTATTTTTATTTTCTAATAAATTATCAATATAATCATAACCATATTCACTTTTATTTTCATTCTTTCTTGAATAATCATAAGAATTTAAACTATTACCTAAAATTATATTTTTCTCATCATTTTTATAATAGAATAATCTAGCTGCAACAATATTTGTACTAGCATAATAAATATTTGTAGAATATGTAAGTAAATTTCCTTTATTATTTTGCATTACTATAACATCAATTTTTATGTTATCTCCTTCATTTATCAAACTACCACTAAAATAATATTCTCCTGTTCTATCACCAAAATATAAAATTCCTACTAAAATAATAAGTATAATCATAACTACTGCAACTGCCCATTTATAATTTTTTTTCATAAAGTACTCCTATCTAAATTAATTATAGCATATAAAAAGAACTTTTAATAGTATACCTAAATAAACTGCAGATATAAAAATATATTATTATAAATATTAAAAACTTATTTATTTGTATTATATCTTATATTAAAATAACTAAACACAAAATGCTATTAATTTTCAAAATATCAAAAAAATAACCCTACTTAATTAAAGTGATTTTTACATAATAAAATATCATAAATATAAAAAATAAATTATAAAAGTGTGTTTATAATTAATTTAGAATTTAAAAACCCCGTAAAAACGAGGCAAATTAACTAATTGGTTGCCCTGGTTGGATTCGAACCAACGGAATCATAGGGTCAGAGCCTACTGCCTTACCGCTTGGCTACAGGGCAATAATTTTATATAATAATTATAGCACTTATTATTTTTAAAGAAAAGATTTTATGCTATAATTTTAATATAGGAAGTGAATTTATGATTTTGAATGGTAATACTTTAAAAAAATTTATGGAAAAAAATATTTTAATCGAAAATGCTAATTTAGAAAATATTCATTCTTCATCTTATGACTTACCTATTGATAATTACATTTTAAAATTTAATAAAAATCCTAATTGCATAAACTTAATTGATGTTGATACAATAGATAAAATGTACAAAAAAGTATCCATTACGAAAGGTTTTCGGCTAAAACCTAATGAATGTCTATTAATTCCTCTAAAAGATACTTTCAATTTACCAAATAATATATGTGGTCATATAAGAGGTAGAACTTCCTTCAATAGATTAGGAATTTTTATTACTATCCAACATTTAAATCCTGGATATAGAGGAAAACTAAATTTAACTATTATTAATAATTCACCAAATACTTATTTTATTACTCCTGAAACTAAAATAGCTCAAGTAGTATTTGAACATCTTGATGATAATGTTAGTGAAAATCTAATGTATTATAATGAAACCTCCCCTTTTTACTACAATGAAATCGAGCCCAAAGGTTCAAAAATTTATGGAGACTATATTGGCAAAGTAGTTAGACACTTTAAAGGTAATTATTATTATATTGAAAATATTTGCATGGATTCTGAAACCAAAGAATATGTTGTCATTTATAAAAACTTATATAAAAGAGAAGATTCTAATATTTGGACTAGACCTGCCAAAATGTTTTTTGAGAGCATTGATGAAAATAGACCAGATAATATTACTAAACAAAAATATCGTTTTGAAGTTGTTAACAATTTAACACATGACTATACCAAATAAGGAGATTTAAAAATGAATATAGATATTGAACTAAAAAATATAGAAATGGCATTAGATACATTTAATCACAATTTATTATCTCGAGATTTAGATAATTACATTATTACAACATGTGAAAATAAAATCATAAAAAATAAAAATATAAATTTAAATATTTCTGGCATAAATAAAAGAGAAGAACAAAATACTTTAACTAAAATAATTCATAATTACTATCAAAATAAAACTATTATTTTCCATAAAATTGATAATTTAGATAATTATATTAGAGCTTGTTTTGCTATTATAGGCACGATTATAATTCTTATATCAAAAGAATTTGATTTTCTCTTAAGTGAACTATTTCTTATCGCCGGTTGGGTCATTATTTGGGAAATTGTCTATGATTTATTATTTAATGAAATAAAACGTAAAAGAAAAAAGAAAATTTATTCCAAACTTTCTTCTTCTATAATAACTTTTAATGAGTAAACAATTTGTTTACTTTTTATTTTTGAATTACAGAATTACGACTACTAACATCAAGTTCTACAGCAAAATGCCCATTATGAAGTGAATTTATATTTGGCATTAAAATACTATTTTCTATAGGTGTATAACCTGAATTTTGAAGGTCCTCACTAGTAATATCATTTCTAGCACCTATAGTTTTAGCATACTCTACCCCTGTTTCAGGATTAATATAATGAATATAAGTAGTAGTAACATTCATTCCTTCTACTACAGTTTTATCATCATAAACCTTATCAAGTAATATATGTTTACGCTCAAGCATATTAACCATCATCATATCTATAACATTTCCGCATTGAACATCAAAAGCTCTTGGAAAAAGACTTATAACACTTCTAAAACCTATAGCTTTTAAATATTTAATTCTCTCTTTTAAATCTACTGGATATTCTCTTTCTACAGATTTAACATTATAACATTTTTCATTTCTACCATTATTATAAGAAGTAACAATATCAATTGTTAATAACTCTAAATAAACATTTTTATTATTATCTAATTTTATATCATATAAATTCATCATAATTCCTCCAAGTAGAACGTATTATAACATAAAAAATAACAATAATAAAGAATAAGGAGGAAAAATATGAAAAAACCCGGATGCAGCAAATGTGCTGAAACTACTGTTCAAGGAAAAGCATATATTGATAAAGAAACAGGCTTACTATGTGTAACACTAGAAGAAAAATATGAAAAACCTCAAGGTTTAAAAGTTTTGGTTCCCTTTATTTGTACTAATTGTGGTACAACTGAATGGAAAACCATAGATTCTTTGGAAGACAAAAAGTAGAGACCATCTCTACTTTTAAATTATCTTAATTTATGAATTACCGCCAACTACAACATAAGGATCAGACATTGTTCCTGTTCCTGTTAGTTCTATATCTGAGTGAAGGTTGATGACTGGGCGCATTCCTAATAACTCATTAATATTATTGCAATTACTAATTTGACCATTTGAATAAATAACAAATACAAGAGCGTTCTGATAATATAAAGAATGAGGTGACATTGTCCAGTATTTTTGATTTGTATATAAATAATAATCTTGATTTTCTGAAGCAAAATACCCACCCGCATATATTATTTCATCTGCTGTTATTAATCCTATTGGATTTGCTAAACTTTTGTTACCTTTTTTTGCATTTATTTTAGTAAATAAGTCTTTTTCGTTTTTGCATTTAAATGTTGGCAAATTTTGTACTTTATACGTCGAGACCAGTCTTAAATAAGCCCCATAATAAGTGTCACTTGTCCCTGTTCCTCCTGAACCATTGCTTGTTGAATTACTTGTGCTTGGATCTCTATCTCCACAGAATCCTGCATTTGGATCTAGTTTACTTGCATAACTTGCTAGATTATTTGTATACCAACTATTTAATTGTCCTAATATTGTTGATTCTGTTCCTGTTCCATGTACTTCTCCGCTTGTATATTTGAACCCTACATACATGTTATTATTATTTGATGAATTGAATGCACTTGTCTCTACTGTTAAAGTTGTTCCATTTGCTCTGGCTGTTTCTCCATCATATATCATCCTAATTGTTCCATCACCATTTATTCGGATGATTCGCCAGAACTTATTAGCAAATTTTACATAATTATTTGTTACTGCGCCTCTCCAGTAATATGTGTCTCCATCATCATCTTGAGCTTTAAATACTCCTTCATCTGTCGTTGCTACTCCTGTAAATGATTCTGGACTATCTTTTATTGTTGGTATATTATTTAATATTTCTGATGATGCACTTTTAGTGAAATATAAATTACAATCTGTTCCACTTGTAGTTAAACTGCTTACTTTTAAACTCCAATCATTGCTATCCCATATTGGTTTGGCATTATTGGTACAACTACTCTTTTCAGTATCTAGTATTAATCCTTCTTCTTTTTTGGGTATATTTCTTACTTCTTCATTATTCGCATATACTTTTACGATATTGATATCTGCTTTACTTGTACTTGCTTCTACGGTTACTATTCCATTAAATGATCCACCCATATCTATATTTTGATCTTCATCTAAAT
>CANSFH010000015.1 GCA_947646115.1 uncultured Mycoplasma sp. | reverse complement strand
GATATCACTCAAGGTCTTCCTCGTGTTGAAGAATTATTTGAAGCTCGTACTCCTAAATATAAAGCAACAGTATCAGAAATTAATGGTAAAGTTATCCATATTGAAGATCAAGGTGGAAAACACAAAGTTGTTGTGGAAAATGAAGCAGGTATTCGTGAACATATAACTAATTATAATACTAAATTACGTGTAGAAGTAGGAGATACAGTTGTAGCAGGTCAAAAACTTACTGAAGGATCTATTGCTCCTAAAGAGTTACTTGCTGTTACAGACCCACTTACTGCTCAAGAATATATCTTAAAAGAAATTCAAGCTGTATATAAATTACAAGGTGTTGATATTAATGATAAACACGTTGAAATTATTGTTAAGCGTATGATTAATAAAATTAGAATTGTTGATGGTGGCGATACGGAATTTGTTGAAGGTTTAACTGTTTCACTTCATGACTTTACAGAAGGAAATAAACCTGTAATCTTAAGAGGTGGAATTCCAGCAACAGGTCGTCCAATTATGCTAGGTATTACAAAATCATCTTTAGAAACTGATAGTTACTTATCAGCAGCATCATTCCAAGAAACTACAAGAGTTTTAACAGAAGCTGCTATTAAGGGTAAAGTAGATCACTTAAGAGGATTAAAAGAAAATGTTATTATTGGTAAACTTATTCCAGCTGGAACAGGTGCTAAAGAATATAATGATATTGATTTATACCTTGAAAAAGAATTTATGGAAGATGAAGCATCAGAATTTTTAGAAGATCAATTACTTGATGATGAGGAAGAAAAGGTTACTAATGAACCAGTAGTAGAAGTAGTTGAAGAATTTGAATCTTTCGATGATGAAGAAACAGAAGAAAGTGCTGAATAAGTTACTTTCTTTTTTTGACTGTCTTAGTATAGATAAACATATAGTTATATCTTGAGTCTTTATTATGATTATGTTATAATAAATCACATTAATCAAAAGAAAAAAATATTGATAAATTTTATAGGTGATAATTAAATGAAAACAGCTAAAGAATATTTTCAAGATTTAATATATATTGCTGAAGAAATAATAGGATATTATAATATGTTAATGCAATATGAATTTAATGAAGGAATAGAATCAAGTAATTATAAATCCTCATTAGCTATGCTTTGTGATGCTTTATCTCGTGAAAATAGCATTTATTTAGAAGCTCAAAGTTTAGGCTTAATTGATGAAATAAGACATATAGTTCGAAAAGAAACTAAAGCATTATATAATCAAGATATATCATTTTTAAATGGATTTAGTCATTTACATAGATTAAATTGCTTAATAGAAAGTTTGGTTAAATCGGACACTTTAGATTATGTTTATGCTCTTAAGTATGATATTAATAGAATTTTATTAAGTTTTATAGAAATGATGATAACTAATCCTTATTATGAAAATGTAAGAGCAGATTTAATTCAATATAAATACAGTTTAGTAGCTTTTAATATTCATTGTGAAAATGATTTAATAAATGGGGATGATATAAGTTCTTTAAACGTGTTATCTGCGCCTAATTATCGTGAAAAATGTTATAGTTATCAATATGTGGATAAAGCTTTAATTGAACTTCCTTATCTAAAAGCAATGGAATATTTAAGTGAATTATCCAGCGAAGATAACTTAGAAGTAAAAAGAGCTACGATTATAATTAAAATTATTAATATTTTAGCACGACTTACTTTAGGTGATGAAGGATTAGTTTCAAAATATTACGAAGATAGTATGACTTTATTAGATAGTGAAATGTATCCTGAAGAAATTGTTAAAATAGCGGAGGAAATGTTTCAGATTTTTAGTAAAATTCAAAGTAAAATTGGTAATGGCAGAAAATAAAATTTATGCTTGCATAAAATAGTAATATAGTTTATAATTTATTCATACAAGCGATGACGGAATTGGAAACTCCAGAGCTATATAAAAAAGAGTGATTTCTCTAAGAGAAATAAGTAGGGTGGAACCGCGCAGAATTTTGCGTCCCTATATTTATTTCTTTTAGAGTTTTTTATTTTAGAAAGAGAGAGATGAAAAATGAATAATATATCACAAGAAGAAATTGTTAATTTTTGTAAGCAATATGGTTTTATATTTCAAGGTAGTGAGATATATGGAGGATTAGCTAACACATGGGATTACGGACCACTAGGCAGAGAGTTAAAAGAAAATGTAAGACGGGCTTGGTGGAAAAAGTTTGTGCAAGAAAATCCTTATAACTATGGGCTTGATAGTGCTATTTTAATGAATCCAGAAGTATGGGTAGCAAGTGGACACGTTACAAGTTTTAATGATCCTTTAATTGATTGTAAGGCTTGTAAAAGTCGCCACAGAGCAGATAAGTTAATTGAAGAATTTACTGATGGTGCGGAAACTGGTGATAATTGGAGTAATGAACAACTTGAAAATTATATTATTACACACGAGATTAAATGTCCAAAGTGTGGTAAATTAGATTTTACGCCAATTAGAAAATTTAATCTACTTTTTGAAACACATATGGGAGTTACAGAAGAAGCTAAATCAAAAGTATATTTACGTGGTGAAACAGCGCAAGGTATATTTGTTAATTTCTTAAATGTGCAAAGAAGTATGAGACTTAAAGTACCTTTTGGTATATGTCAAACTGGTAAAAGCTTTAGAAATGAAATTACGCCAGGTAACTTTATTTTCCGTACTCGTGAATTTGAACAAATGGAATTAGAATTTTTTTGTAAACCAGGTGAAGATTTAGAATGGTTTGGTTATTGGAAGAATTTCTGTTTAGATTTCTTAAAAACTTTAGGTTTAAATAAAGAAAATTTAAGATATAGAGATCATGCTAAAGAAGAACTATCTTTCTATAGTAAAGCAACAACTGATATTGAATATAAATTCCCAATGGGTTGGGGAGAATTATGGGGGGTTGCAGACCGTACTGATTATGATTTGACTCAACATATGGATCATTCTAAAAATGATTTACGTTATTTAGATCCTGATACTAACGAAAAATATATTCCTTATGTTATAGAACCAAGTGTAGGACTTGATAGACTTATATATGCTATAATTAGTGATGCTTATAAAAAAGAAATATTAGATAATGGAGAAGAAAGACAAGTTCTTAAAATACATCCAGCTTTAGCACCTATTAAAGTTACTATTTTACCACTTATTAAAAAAGTTCATGGTGATAAAGCAATGGATATTTATGGTGATTTATGTAAAGATTTTATGTGTAATATAGATACATCTGGTTCGATTGGTAAGAGATATAGAAGATGTGATGCTGTTGGTACACCACTTTGTGTTACAGTAGATGATGAAACTATTAATAATGGAACTGTTACAGTAAGACTTAGAGATAATATGGAACAAATAACTTTAAAACTTGAAGATTTAAAAAGTTACGTTGAAGAAACTATTAAATTTTAATTAAAATGTATTTACTTATTTTATAGTTTTAGATATAATTAATTTAGAAATAATTTTTTAATATTTACCTTATTAAGAGTGATGGAGGGAATAGGCCCGATGAAGTCCAGCAACCTATTTAGTTAGGTGCTAAATCCTACGGTAAGACCGAAAGATGAGGATAACTGAACGTTTAGATTAAGTTATCTAGGCGTTTTTCTTTTAAGGTAAATTAGAAGGAGTGATATTATGAAAAAATTATTTACAACAGAGGTAGTGTTAAGTGGGCATCCCGATAAAATGTGTGACTTAATTGCAGATAATATTTTAGAGGCTTATTTAAGAGAAGATAAGGAATCTAGAGTAGCGTGTGAAGTTGTGGCGAGTAAGAATAGAATTTTAATAATGGGAGAAGTTACAAGCAAAGCTAAAGTTGATGTTGAAAGTATTGCCAGAAAGGTTATTACTGATATTGGATATGATAATGATGAATTAGGTTTTAATGGAAATACTATTCCAATAATTATCGATTTAAATAAACAATCTGATGATATTGCTATGGGTGTTAATAAGGAAGATATTGGTGCAGGGGATCAAGGAATAATGTATGGTTATGCAACAGATGAGAGTGATAATTATATGCCCCTTGTTCATAATATAGCTTGTAAGTTAGCTAGGGATATAGATAAGGCAAGAAAAAAGAATGTACTTACAGATCTTAGACCTGATGGAAAATTACAAGTTACAATTGAAGATAATGCTGATAAAAAAAGAATTGATACAATAATTGTATCAGTCCAACATAATGAAAATAAAAATATTGATAATTTAAGACAAGAAATTACTTTATTTGTTCGGGAACATGTACCTAGTAATTTAATTGATAATAATACTAAATTTTTAGTAAATCCTACAGGAAGATTTGTGATTGGTGGTCCAGTTGGAGATAGTGGGCTTACGGGGCGTAAAATAATTGTTGATACTTATGGGGGTATTGCTCATCATGGTGGAGGAGCTTTTAGTGGCAAGGATTATACAAAGGTAGATAGAAGTGCGGCTTATTATGCGAGATATGTAGCTAAAAACATAGTTGCTAGTGGTATTGCTTCAAAATGTGAAGTAAAAGTAGCTTATGCAATAGGAGTTTCAAAACCTGTTGATATAAGTATTAATACTTTAGGAACAAATAAGATAGAGGAAGATAAAATCTTAAATATTGTAAAAGAAGTATTTGATTTTAGACCTAGTAATATAATAGAAGAATTAAATTTAAAAAATGTTCGTTATAGTGATACTACTTTATATTCTCATTTTGGTAAAGATAATTTACCTTGGGAAAAGTTAGATAAAGTAGAAATTTTAAAAAGTTTGATTAATAAATAAACATACAAAATATGATAAATGTTTCTTTTTAGACATTTGTCGTTTTTTGTTTATGGTAATAATTTTAAATTGCTATTAAAATAATAGTATTAAGAAAATATGTTTAGGAGTAGTGTTATGGATATATTAGCTAATTATTTTTTGTATTTTATTATTTATTCTTTTATTGGTTGGACGATGGAAGTTATTTGTAAGTTAATGGAAAAGAAAAGATTTATTAATAGAGGTTTTTTAATTGGGCCAATATGTCCTATTTATGGTTATGGAGTTTTAGCTATAGTTTTATTAATAGGCAAAAATACTACAGATATTTTGGCAGTATTTTTAAAAGCAATGCTTATTTGTTCTATTTTAGAATATTTTACTTCTTATTTTATGGAAAAATTATTTAAAGCTAGGTGGTGGGATTATTCTAATAAAAAATTTAATATAAATGGTCGAGTTTGTTTAGAGACAATGGTGCCTTTTGGAATACTTGGATGTTTGATTATTTATTTAGTTCATCCATTGGTAGTGAGTTTAGTTGGAATATTAAATTCAACATTTACTTTAATAATAGCAATTATTTTATGGATAGTATATATGATTGATAATATTATTTCGTTTAAGGTAATGAATAAGATAAAGAGGGAAATTAAAAGACAGGATATAGATAATACGGAAATGATTCGAGAAAAGGTACTAAAATGGATAGATAATAATTCAATATTATATCGTCATATAAAAGGTGCTTATCCGAAATTTAAAATATATCGAAAAATTAAAGAAGAGAGCAAGTAGAATAAATGAAATAGAGGAAATCTTAAAATGTTAAGGTTTTCTTTTTAATTTGCTTGTTAATTATTTAATATTAATTTATAATAGTATTAATGAAATGGTGGTGTTCATATGAAGTTAATTACACTTTTACCAGCGGATAAATATGTAGTAGTTAATAAAACTGTTTTAACTGAACAAGATCGTAAAAATTTAATTAATTTATATGAACCTATTATTGGATTTGCAGCGACTTCTTTATATCTTACACTATGGAGTGATTTAGACCGTTTAGAGATAATGAGTAAAGATTTTAATCATCATCATTTAATGAGTTTACTTAAGTGTGATTTAGAAAGTATTAAAAATGCTAGAGAAGCTATAGAAGCAGTAGGTCTTATTAAAACTTATTATAAAGAGGGAGAAGTTAATTCTTATGTATATGAGCTTTATTCGCCCTTGAGTGCATCGGAATTTTTTAATAATCCAATTTTAAATATTGTTTTATATAATAATATTGGAGAAATAGAATATAACGATTTAAAGAAATCTTATAAGAAAGTTAGTATTGATTTACGAGATTATGAAGATATAACTAAAACTTTAAATGAAACTTTTGAACCGACAAGTAGTCCTGTTATTGAGGTTCGTGAACGTGAAACTTTGCCTCTTAATATAAAAACGGATTTAGATTTTGATATGATTATTAGTGGGATGCCTAAAGGGATTATTAAAGAAAAAGCTTTTAATAAAAAAATGCGTGAGTTACTTATTAATTTATCTTTTATTTATGATTTAGATTCCTTAAAAATTACGGAGCTAATAAGAGCAAGTATTAATGAACAAGGTTCAATTGATAAAGAAACATTAAGAAAAAATGCTCGTAAATACTATCAATTTAATAATGGTACATTGCCAACTCTTATTTATAGAGCGCAGCCTGAATATTTGAAAACTCCAATGGGTGATAATTCTAAAAAGGGTCGAATTATAGGGGTGTTTGAAAATACAAGTCCATATGATTTCTTAAAAAATAAATATAAAGGGGTTAATCCCACAGCTCGTGATTTAAAATTACTAGAAATGCTACTTATTGATTTAGAGTTAATGCCAGCGGTTGTTAATGTTTTAATTGATTATGTTTTAAAGAAAAATAATAATAGTCTTACAATAAAATATGTTGAAACTATTGCGGGACAGTGGAAAAGAGCAGGTTTAAAAACAGCTGAAGAAGCAATGAGGTTTGCGGAACGTGAACATAAAAAATTACAAAAAAGTAATGAGAATAAATCTTATAAAGCGAAAAGGGAAGCACCAGTCCCTGTATGGTTTAATGAGAATATTGAAAAAGTTGAAGCAAGCGTTGAAGAACAAGAAGAATTAGCAGAATTATTAAAAGAATTTAGGTGAGTAAATTGGAAAGTTTAAAAGGTTTACAAAATAATGTTAAAGGAAATCTTAAAGCTACTTACAATGAGAGCTTAAAGGATGAAACTTTTAAAAAATTAGTTAATAAGTTACATATTAATGAAGAAGTAGGTTCATTAAATACTTCAAAGTTAGAGGATTCAGTAACAGAACTTAAGAAATGTCAGGGTTGTAAGGGATTATATGAATGTAAGAATAAAGTGTTAGGACATTTTCTATATCCTAATGTGTATGGTAATACTATTGATTTATTATATGTTCCTTGTAAATATAAAAAGAAAAATGATGAAATGTTAGCTAGTAGAATGACGGAAGCTAAAGAACTTGAGATGGCATCATTTAAAGATATTGATGTTACTGATAAAAATAGAGCTAAAGCAATAAGATGGTTAAAAAAATTTTATGATGATTATGATGGTGTTAAAGATTTAAAAGGACTTTATTTACATGGACCTTTTGGAAGTGGCAAAACTTATCTTATAAGTGCCTTATTAAATGAACTTAAAAATAAAAAAAGAGCAGAAGTTTGTGTAATATATTTTCAGGAAGTACTTCGTGAACTTAAAGATGATTGGAATACTTATGTCTTTAAAACTAATTATTATAGTAATGTGCCAATTTTACTTTTGGATGATATAGGAGCAGAACAAGTTAGTGAGTGGGGAAGAGACGAAGTATTAGGTACTATTTTACAAAATAGAATGAATAAACATTTAATAACATTTTTTACTTCTAATTTAACGATAAAAGAATTAGAGTATGCTTTATCTACTACTAAAAGTAATGTCGATAGTGTGAAAGCAAGAAGAATTATTGAAAGAATAAAATTTCTAACAGAAGATATGGAAATTATTACAGAAAGTAAAAGAAAGTAGGAGTTAAGATGAATAAAATTATAGCAATAGTAGGTATGTGCGGGGTTGGAAAATCAGTTGCCGTAGAATATTTCGAAAAAGTAGGTTTTAAAAAAGTTTACTTTGGAGGAATTACTTTAGAAAAAATGCAAGAGCAAAATATTTCTATTACACCAGAAAATGAGAAAGCTATGCGTGAGGGCTTGAGAAAAGAATATGGAATGGGAGCTTATGCTACGTTATCGTTACCTAAAATAAATAATTATGTAAAAGAAAGTAATGTTGTAATAGATGGTTTATATTCTTGGGCAGAATTAAAAATATTAAATGAAGAATATGGACAGAATTTAACAATTATTGCGGTAATTGCTGATAAAAATATTCGTTATCAAAGGTTAAGTGAAAGAATTGTTCGTCCTCATACTAAAGATGAAGCAATAAATCGAGATTTAGGTGAAATTGAAAATATGGATAAAGGTGGTCCTATTGCTTATGCTGATTATTTTGCAACAAATAATGGTACAGTTGAAGAACTTGAGGCGAGATTAAAAGAAATATTAGATAATAACTAATAATAATTATATAGTGAATGTAGGTGCAAAAATACTCTACATTTTTTTAATAGTAAATTTTTAGTATGTGTAAATTTTAAAGCTAATTTGTTATAGTTTTTTTGAAATGGTGAAAAAATAAATACTCAAGATATTTAGGAAATATTAGAGAATGTATTCATCTAAAGAAATAAAGAAAGCAAAAAAATAAAAATGCCAAAAATAATATTTTTGATATTGCTTTGTAGTATGCTTTTTGGATTTGTAATATACAGTTTATTTAAAAATAATAATGAAGATAATCTTGAGGAAAATGCAAATTGTATATATTAAAATTTCAGAACTTGCAAATGATATTCTTAATTTAAAGAAATATTTTATTTTTCTATTTTTGAGGTGTCAATAAACAAGAACACAAGTGAAATTAATAGCCAAGATATAATAATAAATTATAATTTATATGACTTTATTAGAAAAGAATATTATATTGTATCAAATGAAGAATAAAAAAATAACTAGTTTTGATGTCTCCTAAAAAGGATTCGCATCAAACTAGTTATTTTAATATTTCAAATTTGGGATTTAAATCTTTATTTTCGGATATTACTTTGGCAACAATATCTTCATAATTTGAGTTTGTATGTGCACCAGTAATTTCTTCTTTTAAAAAGTCTTCATTATCTTTAGAAGTAGTAGTACTATAATCACCAATTATCATAAAGGGTATGTATTTTGCTTCAACGTTTAGGGCTTCTGCAACTTTAGACATTAATTTACTATTATCTTCATTATGCCAAACTTCAAAAGTTTTAATTTCAAGATAATCATATTTGCCAATTATGTAAGTTTTTATACGTTCAATAGCTTTTTGACATGCAGGACAAGTAGAGCCATGAAATAAATATAACGTTACTTTGTTATTTGCGTCGTTAGTATTGGGCTTATCATTAGTATTTGTGTTTGGATTCTCATCATCTTTATTTTGGTTATTGTCAGGTGTTATATTATTATCTTCATTGTCTTTGTTATTTTCTACTTCTTTAATAGTTGTTTTATCTTTAGGAGTAGTTTTTTTCTCATCAATTTTATACATTGTAAATATAACTAATGCTAGTACTAATAAAGTTATTAAAGTACCAATTATAATTGTTAGTGTTTCTTTTTTCATTTTATCAACCTCTAGATAATTATATAGCAAACGGAAATAGAAATCAATTGCATATGAATTATTATTTTGTTATAATACAATTGAAGTCAGGTGGTAATATGTTAAAATTGTTAAAAATTAAATTGTTAGGAATTACGAATGTTAATTATGATTTAAAATATATGGATTCAAATTTATTTTTTGGTAAATTTACAAGGAAAGAAGTTCAAGATTTTTTTAGTTGGTATTTATCTAAACCTTTTAAAAATAACGGTGGTTTAGAAATTTTGGATTATATTAATATAGCTATAGATAGAGGATTGATACCAGCAGATGAAGCTGATGAAATGCTTATTAATTCAAAATTTGTTAGTACTTTACCGATGGATTTATTGGAGATGGAATTAAAATGGTATGATGGTTCATTAAGTTTATTGCCAAAGTTTACAGATTTCTTAATTAATAAAATGGATGGTAATAATAGAGCTGTTTTAATACGTTTATTTAGAAGTAATGATATTAATGATTTTTTACTAGATAAAATTTTAGATAAATTAATGGAACATC
Organism: uncultured Mycoplasma sp.; assembly: GCA_947646115.1. Classification (GTDB taxonomy): domain Bacteria; phylum Bacillota_I; class Bacilli_A; order RF39; family UBA660; genus Caccenecus. The sequence continues at coordinate 18,978 of CANSFH010000015.1, read as the reverse complement.
CTATTGAAGATATTATTGAACCTCAAGGATTTAATATGGATAGAGAGGAAATTCTTGTTAATAAAATAGCTAGATCTAAATATACTCTTGATGAAATCAAAAGATTTATAATAGAAAGTGATATTGCAATTCCATTAATAGTGGATTTATTTGGAACACTTTATATAGATAAAGAAACTGAAGCTGAAAAAAATAAAGTTATAAGTACATTTATAATTTGTGCTAATGAAATGTATAGTAAAAAATCTAGCTGTAATAAATTAATTGATATAGGAAGAAGAGAATCTATAGATGGCTATGAATATTTTGCAAGAGAAATAAGTAAAAATCCTAAATATACACAAGATATAAAAAATAAAATAGCTGAAAAAATATTTGTTGTAGGTAATACTTTATTTATGCTTTCTTGGATTTCTTATGTAGAATCAAATAAAAATTATGATATGATTGATTATTTAATAAATTCTTCAGTAATTAAAGCTGTTAAAGTATTAACAGTTGTTCAGGAAAAATATTTCGAATATGCTATATCTAAAGTTTTAGATAAAGGTTTTCCATTTGTTAGCGAAGTGTTAAACATAATACTGGAAAATGTTTCACATTATCCAATTGATAAGATTGATGCAATTTTATTATTAGTTTTAGAAAGATATTCAGAATTTAAATTTGATGAAAATAAAGCTTTGGCTTTAGTAAAGGCGGGAAGTATATATACTAAATTTTTATTACATAATTATAGATTTTCAAAAGAGATAAGATTAGAAATATATAATCATTACCGAGATAATGGGCGTGAAGATTTACTAGCTTTATATAGTGGATATTTAATAACTGGGGAAGCTAATAGAATAGTTGATTCTAAAGATGCGGATATTGACCTTAGTAGATTAAGAAAAAATCCTTCAGAAATGTAAAATAATGTTAAGTTGTTTTACATTTTTTTATTTGTTTGCTATAATAAGTAATAGGGTGAATAAACATGGCAAGCAACAAATATGATGCATCATCTATTAAAATATTAGAAGGTTTAGAAGCAGTTCGAAAAAGACCTGGTATGTATATAGGAAGTACTGATAAAAGAGGACTTCATCATTTAGTTTGGGAAATAGTAGATAATTCAATTGATGAAATTATTAATGGTTATGGTAATCATATAAAGATTGCTATACATAAAGACGGTAGTATTACTGTTGCTGATAATGGCCGTGGAGTGCCAATTGGAATGCATGAATCAGGCAAAAGTACACCAGAAGTTATTTATACAGTATTACATGCAGGTGGCAAATTCGAAGAAGGAAATTATAAAGTTAGTGGTGGTCTTCATGGTGTTGGTGGATCAGTTGTTAATGCGTTATCTAAAAAGATGGATGTTATAATTTATCGTGATGGCGAAATTAATAATATAAGATTTACTGATGGTGGCAAAGTAGAAAGTCCATTAAAGAAAATTGGGACAACTAATAAAACTGGAACAGTGGTTACTTTTTGGCCTGATTATGATATATTTAAAAATTGTGCGTTTTCATATACAACAATAACAGAGAGAATGCAAGAAAGTGCCTTTTTAATACCTAACGTTACAATTGAGGTTATTGATGAAGACAGTGGGAAAGAAGCTAAATTCCATTATGAAAATGGGTTAGTAAACTTTGTGGAATATATTAATGAAGATAAAAAAACTTTACATAAAGTCATAAGTTTTGCAAGTTCTAAAAATGGGATTGAAGTTGATGTTGCTATGCAATACACTGATACTTATAATGAATCTATTTTATCCTTTGTAAATAATGTTAAAACTGGTGATGGGGGAACTCATGAAGTTGGATTTAAAACAGGTATTACGAAAGCATTTAATGATTATGTGAAAAGTAATGGTATATTAAAAGGAAAAGACAGTACTTTTGATGGTAGTGATGTTAGAGAAGGTTTAAGTGCAGTTATTAATTTAAAAGTTCCTGAAAATTTGTTGCAATTTGAAGGACAAACAAAAGGTAAACTTGGAACACCAGAAGCACGTAGTGTAACAGAAGCTATAACTTATGAAAACTTAAAATTCTTTTTAGAAGAAAATAAAGAAATAGCTTTAAATATAATTGATAAAGCAAGTAAAAGTAAATTAGCTCGAGAAGCTGCTAGAAAGGCTCGTGAAGAAGCTCGTAATGGTAAGGGTAAGCAAAAAATAGAAAAGAACTTATCAGGTAAACTGGCACCAGCTACTACTAAAAATCCTAAAATTAATGAATTATTTTTAGTTGAAGGAGATTCAGCAGGAGGTTCTGCTAAAGGTGGACGTAATAGAAAATTCCAGGCAATACTTCCTCTTCGTGGTAAAGTTATAAATGCAGAAAAAGCGAATGTTTCTGATATCTTAAAAAATGAAGAAATAAATACAATTATTCATACTATTGGTGCTGGTTTGGGTCAAGATTTTGATGCTACGGAATCTAATTATGACAAAGTTATTATCATGACCGATGCCGACGTTGATGGGTCACATATTCAAATCTTACTACTTACTTTCTTCTATAGGTTTATGAGACCGCTAATTGAAGCAGGTAAACTTTATATAGCAAGACCTCCTTTATACAAAATAGAATATGGTAAAAAGCATTTTTATGCTTATTCTGATGAAGAAAGATTTCAAATAGTTTCAGAGAATTCTGGTAAACCAGATATATCAAGAAATAAAGGTTTAGGGGAAATGAATGCAGAGGAACTTTGGGATACAACTATGAATCCTGATACTAGAAGTTTAATAAGAGTAAATATTTATGATGCGGCTTTAGCTGAAAAAAGAGTAAATGTTTTAATGGGAGATAAAGTAGAACCACGAAAAGAGTGGATAGAAGAAAATATTGTATTTACGATGGAAGATGATTATAGAGCGGCTTAAGCTCTTTTTTCTTGCATTTTATAATGGTGATTTAATGAAAGATTAACATTAGCTCTAAAAAAATGCTAAAAAGAACAATTTGGATTATTATGATTTAGAAAAGGTAAAAAAGAGCGATGTAGAAGAATCTTTTAAAACAACTTCTATTGGTTATTTAATGACCTATACTTATACTTTTGAAAAAATAAACCGTAAAATAACTTTGGTAGACTTTAAGCGAAAATAAAACTTAAAGTTTTATTTTGTTAAAAATGTATTGACTTATTTTTTTATTAAGCATATAATTTAATATATGAACAGATATTCATATGAAAGGGAGATAAAATGAATACTAATTGTGATTGTGGATGTGGGTTACACAAAGATATTGCAAAAATGGTAAAAGCTAAAATGTTAAGTGATGAATTATTATTTGATATAGCAGAAGTTTTTAAAATTTTTGGTGATAGTACGCGAATGAAAATAATCTATGCTTTAAAATTAAGTGAATTATGTGTATATGATTTAGCTTATATAACTAATAGTACTCAATCAGCTATTTCGCATCAGTTAAGAATTTTAAAACAAGCGAAATTAGTTAAATCGCGTAAAGATGGCAAAGTAGTCTTTTATAGTTTAAAAGATGAACATGTAACAAAATTATTTCAGATAGGACGTGAGCATGTTGAAGAGTTATAAATATATATTACAAAATTTAGATTGTGCTAATTGTGCAAAAAAGATTGAAGATGAAATTAATAAAGATAAAAGGTTTCATGATGTAATAGTAAATTTTAGTTTATTAGAATTATCTTTTAAAACAGAATTAAATAATCCTTTAGAAGAAGTGAAAAAAATTGTAAAAAAGATTGAACCTAGTGTAAAAGTACAGGAAGAAAATATAGAGTTTAAAAAAGATAAAGAAATTTATAGATTATTGGGAGCAGTAGTTATTTTAATTATTTCATTGTTTATTCCAAAAGGTTTAATTAAAGAATTAATGATAATTATGGTTTATGGGTTGCTTTTATATAAAACACTTATTAAGGCTATAAAAAAAATTATTAATTCTCATAATATAGATGAAAACTTTCTTATAACGATATCAGCGGTTGGTGCTTATATATTAGGTGAACATATGGAAGGAGTTATGGTAGTACTTCTTTATGTTATTGGGAAAATTTTAGAAGATAAAGCAGTTAATAAAAGTCGTAATGAAATTAAGAGTTTGCTTGATTTGAAAATTAATAAAGCTTATGTAAAAAATGGTAAAGATATTAAAGAGATAGAAGCAAAAGATTTGAGGCCACATGATATTGTTATAGTAAAAAAAGGTGATGCTATTCCTGCTGATGGTATTGTAATAAAAGGTGAGACTTTACTAGATACTTCGCATTTAACTGGAGAATCTATTTTACAAAAGGTTGTTAAAAATAGCAAGGTATTATCTGGTTCCCTAAATAAAGGTGATTTACTAGAAGTAGAGGTTACTCAAAACTATTATGAAAGTACAGCTTATAAAATATTTTTGCTTACAATGAATGCGACAAATAATAAATCCAAAGTGGAAACTAAAGTGTCTAAAATGGCGGCATTTTATACACCAGCAGTTTTAATTATTGCAATTGTTATTGGTGGTATTTTACCATTAATTTCTAAAGTTACGTATAGTGATAGCATATATCGAGCCTTAACATTTCTTGTTATATCATGTCCTTGTGCTATTGCTATATCTGTACCTCTTAGTTATTTTGCAGGTATTGGTGCATCATCGAGAGCTAAAGTTTTAATTAAAGGAAGTAATTTTATTGATGGAATAAATAAATGTGATACTATTGTTTTTGATAAGACAGGAACTATTACGAGTGGTTCATTCAAATTAGAGGAAATCCAAATTTATAATAATTCATATAATAAAAAAGAAGTATTAAATTTAATAGCTATGGGTGAAGAATTATCTAATCATCCTTTAGCTAAAGTTATTTTAAATGAAATTAAGGGAAAATTTGATTCTGGTAAAGTGAAGAATTTTAAGGAAGTTGAAGGTAAAGGTTTAGAATATGAAATAGGTAATAAAAATATTAAAGTAGGATCAGCAGCATTTGTGGGAACTAAAAAAATTGCTAATGTTTTCTTGAGGGTTGATGATGAAGTAATAGCAGGGTTAATATTTAATGATAATGTTAAGGATAATGCTCGTTATGTTTTAAAAAAATTAAAAGAGTGGAATATCAAAACTATAATGCTTACAGGGGATAATAAAAGTTTTGCTAAATTAGTTGCTGATAAAATCGATATTGATGAATATGAATATGAGCTTCTTCCGGAAGAAAAATATAAAAGACTTGAAGAATTGAAAAAAGATCATAAAGTTATATTTGTTGGTGATGGTATAAATGATACTCCAGCGCTTGCACTTTCTGATGTTGGAATATCAATGGGTGAGATTGGAAGTAATAGTGCCATTGAGGCTAGTGATATTGTAATTATGAATGATAATTTAGAAGGCATATTAAATGTTTTAAATATAGCACGTAAAACTAATAAAATTATTACCATGAATTTAGTATTCGCAATTTTAACAAAACTTTCAATTTTATGTCTGGCCACTTTTGGCTTTGCTAATATGGCTTTAGCAGTATTCGCCGATACTGGTGTTACATTAATAACTATTTTAAATTCACTTAGAATATTAAAAAAATAAAAAAATATTTGTCTGAAATGAATTTAGAATAAGATCATGGTGTGTTCACTTTAGATAGAATAAAAGCAATTTTAAGAATAAATAAAGAAAAATTAGAACTAAAAAGCAAAAAAGAAATATTAATTCAGATTTCAAATAATACAATTACTTCTAAAATTGGTTTATATCAAAAAGACTATATAAATATTTTAATGCTTATAATACCGATATTAACAATACTAGTTGGGTTAATAGTTGCATATATTTTGTGTGATTAGTGTTTTATGTTTTACTAAAAAGTGTAAAGGTGTTAAATTAATTATTTAGCTCTTTTTTCTTGACTAAAAAAAGATAAAAAGTTATAATAAGCCTAATTAGTTTGGAGTTTTAATATGCTAAAAAAATTAATAGAAAAGCTATTTAAAAATAAACCAGATATACCAGATATACAAGATAAATCAGAAAAAAATCAGGGAAATGGAATAACAAGAATAAGTGATATTGTTTCTATGCCATCACGAGAAGAATTTTTATATGATATCGAGAAACAAGAAAAAATAGATGAATACAAAAAAGAATATTTGAAAACTCTAGGATTAACTAGAACAATAACTAGTGTTGATATTATGCCAGAGGAACTCCATGATTATCAAAATATCTATTTAGATTTATTAATGAATTTATTTGAAGTAGAAGATTCTAGTGAAGTATCCTTTGATTCACCAAATGATATTATTGATGAAGATTTAGATTTAAGTATAAAATGTTTAAAATTAAGAATATATTTAGAACATGTTAGAGAACTTATAATAGAAACAAAATTAAGATTAATTGCTTTAAATGAAATATTAAATGAAAAGAAATTATCCAAAGCTAAAGGAAATGCAGTCTTAAATGAACTAAATAATTTGCAACATAGTTTGTTTATATTTCAAAATCAAGAATGGTCAATGATAAAAGCAATACATAATAATTTAATAATGATAGAGGGTATAGATCTTAAAACCTTTTTAGAGAATATAGATAACCCCAAGATAGAAGAAACTGATGAAACATTAATAAATAAAAGACTAGAAGAAGTTCGAGAAATGGCTATTATCGTAATACCAGATATAGTAGGATATTTAGAAAGTCTAAACCTTAGTCCTAAAGTATTAATAGCCACATTAGAACAAGAATTAGAAATCTATATTTATACTCATAAAGATGATTTAATTAAATTAAGAAATGAAAAAGAGGATTTATGTTTTGAGATTGATAGTAATACTCATTTTTTTGAATATCTAAAATTTGCTGCATCCATAAGTTACGAAAAAGACATAGCCGAAGTAATTGCTCATAAGAAAGAATACTTAAGCAGAATAAGAAAGTTAGAATTGCTATATAAAATGTTTAGTAAATATGGTCGAAATTTGGTAACTAAAGAAGAACTAAAAGAATTATATGAAAGAAAATTTCGTATTTTAACTATTGATATTTTTGGTGATACATATGAAAATCCATTTAAGGATTTAACAAAATTAGAAAAAGAAACTTATGAAAATATTTTATTTGAAAAAGTGGAAAGTATAACTAAAGGTACTAATAGTACATTATTAATGTTAAGTGTTGCTTTAAGTGGTAAAAATTATCGAGATATTTCTAAAATTTTTATGGAGTTTTTAAAAGGCGGAAAAAACACGATATCTTATTCTAAATTATTAGGTAGTGAAGAAAAAATAGCTTTGCAATTTTTATTAGCATTAGATTTAGATGAAGGATTAACAATATTTTTTGATCAAGTTAAGGATAGTTTGGATTATAATATTAATGCTTTTCGAGATATTTTTGTTTGGGATAGTAAGCTTCCTTTAAGTACTATTTGCAAAATTATAGATTGGAACGTTAAACTAAATTTAATAAAAGAAAAAGATTTACCACTTATATATAGATTATATAAAATGCTTCCTACTTATAAATCAGACTATTATAGTTTACCAGAAGGATTAATAAAAATTCTTTTTCTTAAAAGTTTTAAGCAAATAAAAAACTCAAATGATATCGTGAGTCTTATTAGAGAAGAAGCAAAAAATAAATGTGTACGTATGCCAAAATCTTTAAAAAGTTTTAGTGAAGATTTATTTGGTTTGGAGATTAAATCTATTGCTTTAAATGAAGGATTAAAAAATCTAGGTGATGAAGCTTTAAAAAAGTCTAATATTTCAAGTATAAATATTCCTAGCACTTTAGAAAATTTTGGATATTATAGTTTTGATTGGCAAAATTTAAAATCAATTTCTTTTCAGAATTGTTGTAATTCTTATTTATTAAATAATCCTTATTCCCAAATATTTAGTGTAATTGTCGAAGAGTGTTTTGAATATCAATATGATTGTAATGTTAGCCAATATAAAATTAAAAATCTAAGGGTATTTCCTAGAATAGAACAAATATTATTTTTTGATGAACACGGAGAACTTTTCTTTAGTTTAGGCAAAGATGATTTAGAAAAAATAATTAAGGTAGCTTTAGCAAAGGAAAGGGATTTACTAAGTGTAAGAATTGTTCTTGCTAATATATTAAAAGAAACAATAATGGAAAAACTAGCTTTAAATCAAGGAACTGCGAATGAAATAACTAGAAAAAACTAATTAAAAAAAGTGTAAAGGATAGTTTCTTTATACTTTTTTTTATGGTATTATATATTAAGGTGAAGTTAAGATGCAAGATATATTAAAGAAAATTGAAGATTACGCTTTAGAAGAAATAATGGGTCTTAGATTTGGTGCTTATGCAAAAGAAATTATCCAAGACCGAGCAATTCCTGATGTTCGTGATGGCTTAAAACCAGTGCAAAGAAGAATACTTTTTGCCATGTATAAAGCGGGATATACTTATGATAAAAAATATGTTAAATGTGCTGCAACAGTTGGAGATGTTTTAGGTAAGTATCATCCTCATGGCGATTCTTCTGTTTATGATGCGATGGTACGTATGAGCCAGTGGTGGAAACAAAATACAATTTTAGTTGATATGAAAGGTAATAATGGTTCAATGGATGGCGATGGGGCAGCTGCATATCGTTATACGGAGGCTAGACTGGCTAAAATTAGTAATGAACTTTTAAATGATTTAGATAAAAACACAGTTAAATTTGCACCTAACTTTGATGATAGACTTTTAGAACCGACTGTTCTTCCTGCTAAATTTCCTAATTTATTAGTAAATGGAACAATGGGAATAAGTGCAGGGTATGCGACTAATATTCCACCACACAATCTAGGGGAAATTATTGATGCGACCATTAAGAGAATTGATTCGCCTAATTGTTATTTAGATACAATTTTAGAGATTGTTAAAGGTCCAGATTTTCCAACTGGTGGTATAGCTTGCGGTATTGATGGAATTAGAGATGCTTTTAAAACTGGTAAGGGAAGAGTAATAGTTAAGTCAAAATATGAGATAGTTAAAGAAAAAGGTAAAGAAAAAATCGTTATTAGTGAAATCCCTTATGATGTAAATAAAGCTATGCTTGTTAATAAAATAGATGGGATTAGAATCGATAAAAAAATTGATGGTATGGCAGAAGTTCGTGATGAATCTGATCGAGAAGGACTTCGCATAGTAATTGATTTAAAAAGTGGAGCTAATAGTGAACTTGTTTTAAATTATTTATTTAAAAATACAGATCTTCAAATTTCTTATAATTATAATATGGTTGCTATAGTTAATCGAGTGCCAAAAACATTGGGGATTTTAGAAATACTTGATGCTTATATCGCTCATCAAAAAGAAGTTATTGTAGAAAGAACTAAATTTGATTTAGCTAAAAATGAAAAAGAAATGCATATCGTTGAAGGGTTAATTAAATGTATTTCCATTTTAGATGAAGTTATTAAAGTAATTAGAGCTAGTAAAAACAAAAGTGATGCTAAAAATAATTTAGTAGAAAAATTTCAATTTTCGATAGAACAAGCGGAAGCAATTGTAACATTACAATTATATCGTTTAACTAATACTGATGTTGTAGAATTACAAGAGAAAATGGAGAAACTTGCGAAATTAATTGAAGGATTAAAAGCCATTTTAAGTGATGAAGAAGTATTAAAATATGTTATGAAAAAAGAACTTAAACTTATTAAAAAAGAGTATGCCTCTCCAAGACGCACAAATATTGAAGAACATATAACTGAAATTAAACTTGATAAAGAAGCAATGATACCAAAAGAAAATGTTGTTGTAGTTGTAACGAATGAGGGATATATAAAAAGAGTTAGTGCTAAAAGTTATGCTGCAAGTACAGAAGATACTACTTTAAAACCAGGAGATTTTGTTACAGGTTTATATGAATGTACAACTTTGGATACTATATTAATTTTTACAAATTTAGGTAATTACTTATTTGTACCAGTATACAAAATTCCAGATATGAAATGGAAAGAATTAGGTAAGCATGTTAATAATATTGTAATGTTAAGTGAAGGCGAAAAAGTTATAGCTTCAATGATGTATAATAAAAATGATACTTTAGTGCTAGCTACTAAACTAGGTAACATTAAGAGAACGCTTATGAGGGATTATGAAGTTTTAAGGTGTGCTAAACCAATTGTTGCGATGAAACTGAAAGATAATGATGAACTGATAAGTGTAGAAAAAGATTTAGGAGCTTTAATATTAATTACAGAAAATGGTTATTATTTAAATTATAATTCAAGTGAAGTTCCAGTAATAGGCGCTAAAGCTAGTGGAGTTAAAGGTGTATATTTAAAAGATGATAGTTTAGTTAGTATGTTTACTTATGATAGTAATATAGAGTATATTACAGTGTTTACTAATAATAAAACAGCTAAACGTGTAAAAATAAGTGATTTAGAAACTCATAGCCGAGCAAAAAAGGGAAGTTTACTTTTAAAGAAAACAAAAACTGTAACATATAAAGTTTTAAATGCTATAGGTACTAATTCTAGAGATTTAGTTTTGACAAAGGCTGATTCTGATATAAATATTTTTAAAAATAGCGATATTGCTATTATGGATTTGGCTTCAACTGGGTCAAGTATAAGTAAATATAAACTGGATTTAGCTACTAAAGTAGCATTAAAAGAAAAAATAGTTGAAGAAAAAAAGATAGAAAAAAAAGAGGAAGCTCCAGAACCTAAAAAGGAAGAGGCTAAAGCTTTGTCGATGGAAGATTTTTTAGATGATTTTAAATTATAAGAAAAAGGCTTCAGTAAGAAGTCTTTTTGTGTGAAAAATTTTGAAAGACAAAGATGATAGTGAATAATGCTTCTATTACATAAAAAAATTCTAATGATATTTGAAGATAAATATATAATAACTACATTTAATCTTACTAATTAATATTTTTATTTTTTAATTCATATATTGTAGTGGTGAATATTATGGATAAAAAAGAATCTTTTAAAAGTTTTGCTCGCAGTCATCCAGAACTTATTAGTAGTATTAAATCTGGTGATGCTTCATGGCAAAAATTGTATGAAATATATGATATTTATGGAGAAGATGACAGAGCTTGGAAAACTTATTTTAATAAAAATACTACTTCTACAACTAATTTTAGTGATATAACTAATATCGTTAAAAATATTGATATGGATTCTGTGCAAAAACATATTAATACAGCGCAAAAAGCTCTTGGTTTAGTACAAGAATTAACAGGAAAAGGAGCTGTTGCAGATATAGCAAAAGGTCCAGTTAATCCAAGACCCATAAATAAGTTTTTTGAGGATTAAATTATGCAAATGAGATTATTAATTGAACTTAAAAAAGATCCTAAAATGTGGGATTTATTAAAACAAAATTCTTATTGGGTAAAAGAGTTAAATAGAAGTTCAGCTAACTTAAAAAGATATAAAGATGATATGAAAGTTAAATATAAGCTTAGAGCTACAGATAAAATAAGTGATGCAATTGATAATATTGATATTATTAGTAATGTTTTAAGTGCTTTAAAATAAGTTTTATGTTATGATTAAATGCTTTAGCTGCAATTATGCAAGGTGATATATATTTTGAAGATTATTTAAATTTAGGATTAGATTTAATTTGTTTAGAAAGTGTTACTTTAGAGGAACTTAAGGCTATTTATTGTAGTTGGCAACAAAATGGTCTTGATATTTACTTAATACTTATGGAGAATTTTTATTAAATAATGATATAGATGGTATTTTAAAAATAGATAAAGAATTTTTGAAAGAAAATCGAGGTAGAGGCTAGCCTCTTTTTTTGTTTATTGGTATAATTATATTGGTGAAGAGTTATGGAAAATTTTATACCAGATATTTATCAAAAAAATATTTATGAAATAGATTACATGAAACTTAAAAAGAAGGGTATTAAATGTTTATTATTTGATTTAGATAATACTTTAGTTCCTGTTAAAACAGATATACCAACAAAAAAAGTTAAGGAATTATTTTTATATTTAGAAATGAATTTTAAAGTTATTATAATTTCTAATAGTAATCGAAATAGACTTACTCCATTTAAAGAAGGATTAAATGTTGATGTAGCAGCAAGTGCACGTAAGCCTTTTAAGAAAAAGTATTTAAAAATAATGGAATTGTATAAGTATAAAGAACATGAAATTGCGGCGATAGGTGATCAACTTTTGACAGATATTAATGGTGCTAATAGAGTAGGAATTACTTCAATTTTAATTAATCCTATAGGAGATTATGAAAAGTTTGGTACCAAAATAAATAGGTTTTTTGAAAAATTTATTTATCATTATTTAAAACGAAAAAATATTTTAATTAAGGGGAAGTTTTATGATTAAGAAATGTATTGGATGTGGTCTTCTTTTACAAGATACTGATAAGGAAGATATGGGATATACTCCTGATATCAAAAATGATTATTGTATGCGTTGCTTTAGACTTAAAAATTATGGTGAAAAAAGAGAAAATGAAACAGTTGATGAAGAGGCAATAATTAAAAAAGTTAATAAAAGTAAGGGAGTAGTTTTCTTCTTAATTGATTATTTAAATTTAAATAAATATACTTTAGATATATTTAAAAAAGTAAAATTACCAAAAGTTTTAATTGTTAGTAAAAGTGATACTTTAAGAAGAGAAATTAAGTTTAGTAAAATTAAGAATTGGTTAAATAAAGTTTATGATATTCATGAGGAAATTGCTTTTATAAGTAATAAAAATAATTTTAAAAATATAAATATATTTAAATACATGGATAAAATTAGTATATATACATGTTATATTATGGGGATTACTAATGCTGGTAAATCAACATTTATTAATAGTATTTTAAAACAAAATGGAATAAATAAAGAAATTGTTACAAGTAATAAACCGAATACAACTTTGGATTTTATTAAATTAAAGATTAATGATTATGTAGTGTATGATACTCCAGGCTTTGATTATTTAAGTCTTAATTACAATATAGCAAATAAAGAGATTAGACCAGTATCATTAAATATTACAAAACCAGTTACAGTTAGTATAAATGGTGCTATTGATTTTTATTTTGATAGTCCTAATAACATTACCATTTATGCGACTCATAATAATATTAAAAAAATATATAAAAATACAATTAAAAATGCTAATATTGTTAAAGTTTCCAATAATAGTGATATTATAATTCCAGGAGTAGGATTTATTAATGTTAAAAAAACTTGTAAAATAGAATCGATAATAGATATTTTGGAAGTTAGACCAAATATAAGTGGTGAAGATTATGAGTAAGATACAAGTAATGAGCGAAAATTTAGCTAATAAAATAGCAGCGGGTGAAGTAGTAGAAAGATGTTCAAGTATTGTAAAAGAACTGGTGGAAAATAGTATTGATGCCAAAGCTAGTAAGATAGTTGTTAATCTGGTAAAAGGGGGATTAGAATCTATTGAGATTATTGATGACGGCGAAGGTATGGATAATATTGACGCTAAATTAGCTTTTGGAAGACATGCGACAAGTAAATTAATTAGAGATGATGATTTATTTTTTATTAGTACAATGGGATTTAGAGGTGAAGCTTTACCTTCAATAGCAAGTGTGTCAGAGGTTACTTTAAAAACCAGTAATGGGGAAGCATCAACTTACATTCATATAAAGGGAGGAGAAGTAATTGAAGAATCTAGTGGAGACTTAAGACGAGGAACTATTATTAAAGTTGCAAACTTGTTTTATAATACACCTGCTAGACTTAAATATTTAAAAGCAGAAAGTACTGAATTATATAATTCAGTTAATTTAATAGAAAAATTGGCTTTAGCTTATCCTAATATTATATTTACATTGACAAATAATGATAAAATTTTATTAAAAACTAGTGGAAGTGGTAATTTACTTAAAACGATACATGAAATATATGGGTTAAATGTTTCTAATAAAATGTTAGAGTTTAGAGCTAGTTCAAATGATTTTGATATATATGGTTATGTTTGTAAACCTGAAATATTGAGATCTAATCGAAATGATATTAATACATTTGTTAATGATCGTGTAGTCAGAAATATGGATATTAATAGAGCTATAAATGATGCATATTATACATATAAACCAGAAGGTAAATATCCGGTTGTAATTTTAAAAATTAATGCCGATCCGACTTTAGTAGATGTTAATATTCATCCTACAAAACAAGACATTAAACTTAGTAAAATTAATGATTTATATGATTTGATTTATACAACTATTAAAGAAACTTTATATAATAATTTACTTATTCCTAACGCGCTTAAAGATGAGAGTGTGAATATAATTAAAGATAGTGTCATTGCAGATATAGTGACAAATATGGCTAAAAAAGAAGAGAAGAGTAATGTTCAAACAGAATTAGATTTTAAAATTGAAGTTAATGCTTCTAATGATAAAGAACTAAAATCTCAAGAACAAGTAGTGATTAATAAAGAAATTAAATCATTAGTATTATATCCTGTAGGACTAGCATTAGGTACTTATATTGTTGCGCAAAATGATGAAGGTGTATTTTTAATTGATCAACATGCTGCGCAAGAAAGAGTTAACTATGAACGTTATATGAAATCACTTCGTAATAGAGTGGTTACTACTACTAGTTTGCTTATTCCAATAAATGTAGAATTATCTAGTAGTGATTATATAATACTTAAGGATAACTTAAAAATACTTACAGATATGGGCTTTATATTAGAAGAATTTGGGGTAAATACCTTTAGAATTTTAGGTCATCCAACATGGTTAAAAGAAGGTTATGAAGAAGAAAGTGTTAGGAAAATAATTGATTTAGTTATCGTTAATAAAGATAAATTTGATCCCGTAAAATTTAATGAAAATATTGCTATTACATTAGCTTGTAAGATGAGTATAAAAGCTAATATGCATATAAGTATGGAAGCAATTACGGAATTATTACAAGAATTAGTAGTATGTGATAATCCTTATAATTGTCCTCATGGAAGACCAACAATTATAAAGTTTAGTATATATGATTTAGAAAGAATGTTTAAGCGAGTAATGAATTAATATAATAATAAAAAGGGAAATGAGGAAGTAATACTTCATAGAATAAAATCTCTTAAACTAGTAAAATAAATAGTGGAGAGTGAGTATAAAATGACAACATTCAAAAGAGATTTTTGTTTTAATCAAAATATAATTGAAGTAGTAGCTAAAAATGTTAGAAAATATCGAAAGTTAGCAGGTATAACCCAAGAGCAACTAGCTTTAGATATTGGAATTTCTAATGATTTTTTAAGAAGATTTGAAACAACTAAAGGTAAAGAAGGAATGGCGCTTAATACTTTGTATAAAATTTCGATTGTATTAAATGTTTCCATGGATAAATTTTTTGTTGAATAATGACTTTATAAAAGCTAAAAAACATTGTACAATATTACTGGAGGTAAACAATGGATAAAAGTTATAAATTTAATAAAGAAATGTATAAAACAGTTGGGAAGAATATAAAAAAATATAGAATTTTAAAAAATTTAACTTTAGAAGAGTTGAGTTCATTTGCTAAAATAAATGCTGAATTTTTAGAGAAATTTGAAAATATTGAGGATAATCTTACGATTTCGATTTATGACTTATATAAAATTAGTGTTATTCTCGAAGTTAATATTAGTGAATTTTTTAAAGAATAAGATATTTTAAGATATCTTTTTTAATTCATATTAAAGTTGCAATGAATAAGTGATTATGGTAAAATACAACTAATAAAAAGGAGAAAAAATGGATAGAAAGCAAATAAATATATTTGATTTTGATGGAACTTTGACAACAGAGACTTGGCCTAAGTGTTTAGTATGGATTAAAAAATTTGGTTATAATGGTGAGCGGAGAAATAAAGAATTAGAAGAAGCTTTAACAGAATATAGAAAACAGCAAGGTGATTCTCTAGAAACTTTTTTTGCTTTTTTTAATGATTTATTAGTAGATAATAAGGCTACTTTAACTTTTAATGAACTGATGGAAGGAGAGCAATATCTTAAATATAATCCCGGTTTATTAGAATTTTTGACGGTATCAACAGTTCCTAATTATATTATTTCAGGTGGTTTAAAAGACTTTTTGAAAAATATTAATATAGCTAAATATTTTGAAAATATTTATGGTTCTGAAATTTCTTATAATAATGAAGGATTAATTTCAGGGATTAAAGATATTATGACTGATGATAAAAAAATATTAGCTATTAAAGATATTTTAAAAATAAATAAGAGAGAACAAAATGATTGTCATAATGTCTATTATATAGGAGATGGTTATAGCGATATGGAAGCAATGCGGTATGTGCATAATAATGGAGGAAAAGCAGTTTTTGTTTTTCATGAATTGGCGGATGATTTATTTTTATATAATAATGAAATATATAAGTCTTTAAAAAAAGAAGGGATAATAGATTTTTATTGTCTAGCTGATTTTAGAATTGGTGGAAGGCTTGCCAATATTTTACAAGGTAAAAAATAATTTTATATGAAAGGAAAGTTTGTTTATGATTAAAACTAAAAAAAGAGGAAATTTAATAATTATATCAGGAACTACTTGTGCTGGTAAGGGAACAGTAATTAATGAATTAGTAAAAAGAAATGATAATTTATATTTATCTATATCATATACTTCAAGACCAATTAGAAATGGGGAAATTGAAGGAGTTAATTATTACTATGTTACACCTGAAGAATTTGAAAGAAAAATAGCTAATAATGACTTTTTAGAATATGCTAAAGTACAATATGGATGTTATTATGGAACACCTAAAAAAGAAATTGAAGAAAAATTAGAACAAGGATTAGATGTAATATTAGAAATTGATGTCGAAGGGGCTAGACAAATAAAAGAAATGTTTCCTGAAACTATATTAATATTTATAATGGCACCATCAATGGAAATAGTAAAGGAACGGATAAAAAATAGAAAAGCAGAGGATGCTGAACAAATAATTAGTAGATTTAAAAAAGCTTATCAAGAAATAAATGAAGTTAATAAATATAACTATGTAGTTATTAATGATATATTAGAAGAGGCAGTTAAAAAAGTAGAAGCTATATTATTAAGTGAAAAATGTCGTGTTGATCGTATTGAAGAAATTGATATGGAAAATGAAGAAGAAATTATTCATGAGTTTTTAATGGAGAAATAATGTAAGAATTCTTACATTTTTTTATTGCTTTTTAATATATTTTTATTAGGAAGTGGATTATGTTTTTAAATTTTTTATCAATTATTAAAGATATGCTTTTTTTTACAGGAAGCTATTCTAATCAGGTTTTTCCAGAACCTTTAAGCTCTGAAGAGGAAGAAAAAACAATTAATTTGATGCTTTCGGGTGATAATAATGCGCGAAATAAACTTATCGAGCATAATTTAAGATTAGTCGCACATATTGTAAAAAAATTTGATAATGGCGCTTATGATACTGATGATTTAATTAGTATAGGAACTATTGGTCTTATTAAAGGAATTGATTCTTATAAAAGTAGTAAAGCTACTAAAATTACAACTTATGCTGCAAGATGTATTGAAAATGAAGTATTAATGCATTTTCGGAGTAATAAAAAAAATGGTAATACTATTAGTTTAAATGATTCTGTAGGTTATGATAAAGATGGTAATGAAGTAAGCTTACTAGAGGTTATTAAAGATGATTCAATGGATATAGCAGATTCTTTGCATATTAAAGAAAATATAAATTTATTAAAAGATTATTTTAATGTTTTATCAGAGCGAGAAAAAGAAATATTAATTAAGCGCTATGGATTATTAAATGAAGAAGAACAAACACAAAAACAAATAGCTAAAAAATTAAATATTTCCAGAAGTTATGTGTCGCGGATTGAAAAAAGAGCTTTAACTAAAGTGCTCAGAGAATTTATGCGCAATAATAAAGAATTATAATTTGCAAAATAAATTAAAATATGCTAGAATAAGCCATAAAAAGGGAGGCACTTATGAGAAATAAAACTATAGTATATATATATGATTTGTTATTAAGAAGTCACTTTGAGGAAAGTGATAGTGGAAAATATGGGGTTGTTATTGAAGCTTTAACTAGTGATATAAAGGTCGCGGTGTGTGAATATGTATATGGTTGTGCAATCCTTGCCTTGAAAGATAAGGGTGTAAATTGTGAGAACGAATTATATTTAGGATCTTTGCTTAATGGTATTTTATGGCCAAAATATTGTTTAGATAAAGCTTATGAATATGCAATGTTTTATAATAAGGAAGTTAGTCAAGCTATTTGTAGATAAAATTAGAAGTATTTAAAAACCAAACAAGTAAAATGTTTGGTTGTTTTTTATCTATTAGGTGTGCCTGTACTTGGTGGAGTTTCCGCATTACTTATTCTTTCAGCACGTATTATATTTAAAACATTTAATAATCTTAATATATTTTCTCTTTCCTCTTTTATAGCATTAAAATTTGGGGTTTCAACTACAGGAATACTTAATAGTTTTAGATAAAAATTTGTATCAAATAATTTTCTTTTGACTTTCAATCTTTCGTTTAACTTTTTAATAATAGTAAGCATTTCTTTATTATCGTTGTATTTTTGTTTTAAGGATTTTAAAAAACAAATAGATACGCTTATACCATAGTTTTCCGCTTCATACATAGCCATTGTTAAAATTGCTTTTTGATAGTTTGGAAGGTCTAAATTATTTAATTCTTCTAAAGATAAGGTTTTATTTTTAATAGAAGTTAATATTGATGAAAGTATTGTGTTATTAGGCTTTGGAACTTGATTATTAATCGCTTTAGATTTACATATCTTTAATAAGTGATCTTTTTGTCCTTGGATAGGAAGGTAATTTTTAAATTTATCATTTGAAGCCAATTCAAGAGCTTCAATGTATCTTTCAAGATTTATTAAACAAGTAATTCTTTGACTTTGAATAGGAAAGTAATCTTTAAATCTATCATTTGAAGCAAGATCAAGAGCATCTTCATTTCTTCCAAGATTTATTAAACA
>CANSFH010000014.1 GCA_947646115.1 uncultured Mycoplasma sp. | reverse complement strand
ATCATACTCACGATCATAAGACTCAAGATGAATATAGTCCAAATGGAGAAGCAAGTCATATTCATAAAGTTATAAAAGTTTGTGAATGTGGAGATAAAATAGAAATCTCAAGTATAGAAGAAGATTGTAGCTTTACAGAATATGTAAGTGAAACAGACACACAAATAACATATAGATGTCCAAATTGTGGTAACACAAAAACTGTTGATAAAGATCATACTCACGATCATAAGACTCAAGATGAATATAGTCCAAATGGAGAAGCAAGACATACTCATAAAGTTACAGGAGTTTGTGAATGTGGAGATAAAATAGAAATTTCAAGTACAGAAGAAAGCTGTAGTTTTACAAAAGGTACTGAAGTAACTGATCCTACTACGGGTATTACAACTATAACATATAGTTGTGTATGTGGTAACTCATATACTGAAACTAAAGGACCTATTGCTCATACCCACGCTGGTGGAAATTTACAAGAAAGAGGTTTAGGTGGCGGTAGAGATGGATATTGTTATGAAACATATAAAGTTTGTGCTGAATGTGGTCAAGAATACGATATATCTAAACATCAACATAGTTTAGTTCCTGGTGATCGAGGTAAGGAAGAATGTTTCAAATGTGGAAAAACATTTAGTGCATCTAGTACTTTAGCGGAACAAGTTACTTTAGAAAATCCAACTTTGGCTACTGATATTCCAGCTGTTGGAGATGTAATAGAAGGTTCTCCTCAAGAAATTGATGCTTCGCAAGTAGCTGGTAAAGAAGAAACTCCAGAAGAAGCAAAAAAAGTTATCATTGTTGTAGATGAAAATAATGAAGGTAAAATAGATGAAATAATTGCAGAACAAGAGCCGGGCAAAGATATTATTCTTGTAGTTGATGATGAAGCAGAAAAATTAGATCAAATTATTTCAGAACAAGATCAAGTTATTAGTGATGTTCAAGCAGAGGCAGAAGCTCGTTTAGAAGAAATTTTAGCGAGTGATACAGATGAAGCTGCAAAAAATAAAGCTATTGATAAAATTATTGAAGATACTGAACGTGTTATAGGAGAAGCAATTGCTAAAGCTGATGCGGAATTCACTGATTTAATTGATGACAGTCCTATGGTTCGTGAACTAACATTATAAAATAAAAATGAAAAGTGGTGAAAACATGAAAGAGGATAAAAAGTGGTATCAATCATTTGGTAACTGGTTAATTATTGTTGGATGCGTAATATTAATTCCTATATTAGCAATTAATTTATGGATTATAGTGCAATCTAAGTCAAATAATGAAAAAGTTCCTAGTGTTTTTGGATATAAACCTTTTATTGTATTATCAGGTTCAATGGAATCGGATATTCGTAAGGGAGATTTAATCATTACAAAAGAAACTGATCCTAGTAGTTTAAAAACAAATGATATTATTGCATTTAGAGATGCTGAAAAAACAATAACCACACACCGTATTATTGAGATTGTTACTAATGACGGTAAAAATTATTTTATCACTAAAGGAGATAACAATAGTACACAAGATTTAAATTTAGTTGCCTTAGAAGATGTAGAAGGTATTTATGTAACGCGTATTCCAGGAATTGGTTCTATGATGAATAGTTTATCAAAGCCAACTACAATAATGGTATTAATATTTGGAATAACTGCAATCTTTGTTATTGGATTTATGATATCTAGTAAAAAAGAAAGGGATTTAGAAAGAAAAGAATTCTTAGAATACAAATTAATGAAGGAAAAAGAAGAAAAAGAAAGACTAGAAAATGCTAAGACCAAGAAAATGAAGTCTCTAAAAGCTGAGGAGCAAGAAACTCCTAAAAAGAAGACGACATCTGTAAAAAAAGGTAGTACAACTACAAAAAAAAGCAGTGTAAATAGTGCTTCTAAAAAAACAACGAAGTCTAAATAAGGACTTATGTATTATTTCGGTAAACTCTCTATAAAGAGTTTATATAGATAGGAAGCTATTATATCTTCCTATGCATAGTACTATGCATATTCAAATTATGCAAAGGGGGAGGTGAAAAAGAATGAAGAAGAAAACAATGGCATTCGGTGGGTTATTAGCTGCAGTTGCTATGACTGGTTATTCAGTTGCAGGAACTTATGCTAAATATATTTCTCAAATTGATTTAGTTGATGAAGCTAGAGTTGCTAAATGGTCTTTAACAGCTGCTGATAATTGTGTACAAGATGAACATGGTAATTACTCATGTCAAAAAGCTACAAAATTAAATTTATTCTCAGAATCATATTATAACAACGGAAAGTTATATGTTAAGTCTTTAGATGGTGATAACGTTATAGCTCCTGGTACTAAAGGTGAATATCAAGTTAATTTATCTGGTACTATGGAAGTTAGACATAAATTAGATATTGACTTCTCAGCTGATAAAGCAATTGCTGTATCTTATAATGTTGATGAAAAAGGAAATATTGCAGTTGATGCAGATGGAAATTTAGAAATTTCTACTGATCTTACAGAGTATGATAATATTTATAGACCAATCACTTATACAGTAAACTTCTTTGAAGGAAATCAACAACATGCTTTAGTATCAGGTACTGATTTAACTGAAGTTCAAAAAGAACTTGATAATAAACTTGGTACTTTAGAATTTGAACCAGCAAAGAGATTACTATATAGTGTAAATATTTCATGGTATTGGAATACAGAAAATGATGTTACAGGTATAAATGAAGGTCAAGTAGATTTATTAGATACTTTCATTGGTAACAACTTAGCTCCATGGATTAATTCTTCACATGATGTACAAGATATCGGAGGAAACTCTGAATATACATTATCTATCACAGCTACTCAAGTTGCTGAAGATCATTCAGTTAGAGCTAACTAATTTATTTAGTAAAAATAAGAAGTTAAATAAATTATTTAACTTCCAAATAAATCCAAGAAGTTCTTGGGTTTATTTGGGACTTAAATGTAAAGAAAGGAGTCTATTCGGGGGATTATGGAGAAAAATAACAAAAAAAATGAAAACACCAAAGAAACTCGCAGAAGAGTTATTTTAATGGTAATTGCTTTAATAATAATAATTTTAGCTTTAATTACAAGTTGTAGCTGTACTTCAAAATTCTTTGGTAAAATTGGCTCTTTATTTAAAAATGAAGAAAATTATTTATATACTGAAACAGAAGGAAATCATTGTTTAGAAGATTCTTTTTGTGAAATAGTTTTAAATAGAAATTTAACATTTGATAATGATAAATTAAACATAGCTGTAGATGATGATCAACCAAAATTAACTTTTAGTTATTATGGAGTTTCATTAAAGAATTTTACTTGTATGACGAGTGATGCTAATATAGCTACTTGTTATGTAAATAAAAATGGTTATGTGGTAATTAATCCTAAAGCAGATGGTACTGTAATTGTTACTTTACAATCTGAACAAAATGATAAATTATATCAAGCTACTGCAACTGTTACAATTGGTGCTTCTAAAAATGATATTGTGTTACAACATTATAAAGGAACTATTAATTTATATAATACGAATAAGAAAACGGTTGTTTATCGTCTTATTAATATTAGTGGTAAGGTTAATGTAACGAGCAGTAATTCATCTATTGCCACAGCTACTGCTGAAAATGGTTTATTAAAAATAACTGCTTATAAACCTGGTAAAGTGACAATTACTTTAGATGTTGTATATAATGGTAAAACTTATAAAACTACTTATGAATTAACAGTAGTTAAAAAAGATAGTGAGACTATTCCGCCAATTAATCCATCAGATAAAGAAAAAGATGCTTTATTAAGTGGTTTAACAACTAATAAGGGTCCTGTATCACCAACATTTAATTCTAAAATTAAAGATTATGTGATTAATTTAGGAGAAAATGTAACAGATATTACCGTTAGTGCTACTGCAAATAGTAGTAAAGCAAATATTAAGTATTCTTATAAAAATGAAACTAATAAAACAGGATATTTTGATAATTTAAAAGAAGGTAAAAATATAATATATGTAACTGTTACGGCAGAAGATGGAACAGAGAATGTTTATACTTTAACAGTAAATGTTCCAAAGACTGGGGGTTCAGTTGATCCAGATCCTTTAGATAATAATAGTAAATTAACTAGTTTAACTACTGATGCCGGAGATTTAACTCCAAACTTTAATCCTGATGTTTTTGGTAGTATTAATAAGCCTTATACGATTACGATAGACTCTAAAGATAATGATATTAAAATTATAGCTAAAGCGAGTGAAACAGCTAAAAAAGTAGAATTTACTTATGGAAATAAGACAAATGAAACAGGATATTTTGATAATTTACAAGATGGTAATAACTTTATAATCGTTACAGTTACCGCGGAAGATGGTACTCAAAGTAAGTATGTTGTAAACGTTGTTAAACCGGCAAAATATGAACTTAATTTTGATTCTAACTTAATTGAATGTAATTATGAAGATAAAACTTGTCGAATTACATATACGTTTATGAAAAATGGTGAAGATTTAACAGATATAGCTAAAGATATTAAGCTTGAAATAATTGGAAATTTTGATGGAACTTATAAACAGGAGCCAGCTATTATATCGTTAACTCCTAATACATCTTATATTCAAAATGATATTAAATTAAAAATAACATATGAAGCTTATAATGGTAAAGTAACAAGTGAAACTACTGTTAAATTTAAAACAGATACTTACTATGCTAAACCAAGTGTTAAAGAATATGATGCTTATGTAAATACGGATAGAACTATTAATATAAATACTAATTTATTTAAAAATGATAGTGATGCAGAAAAGCTTAATATTTTAAAAGATATGGATATATTGCCTAATGGTAAAGGCTTTAAATTAGTATCTAAACATGATAAAAATCTTTGGTTAGAAATTAGTACTAATAGTAGTATTATTGAAAAAATTAGTATTGATAAAGAAGCTGGATTAAGTAGTATTATCGCTAATATTAAAGCGAATGCTAGTGGTACAGCTATAATAAATATTACTGGTAGTGCTTATGGTAAGTCTATTAATGATACTATTAAAATTAATGTTTATAAGCAATATAAAGTTACTTTAAGTGCAGGTAAAGGATTATTTAATCCTGTTACTAAAGAATATGAACCATTTACAATATCAGATAAGAAAGAAGAAGACACTATTGATTTGTCTAAACTAGATAAACCATATTTAACAATTCCAGATGATGAATGTTATTCTTATAAGTTTATTGGTTTTGCTAATAGTGAGGATCCAACTAATAAAATCTTATACAGTATTGATGGCAAAGATTATCCAAATGTTATTAAAATAAATGAGATAACTAAAGATATTAAACTAGTAGCAGTTTATGATTCAGATCCAGTTAATAAAGAACCTCTACCACCAACAACTGATGTTTTATGGGCTGTTGATGTGCCATTATTCTATAATAAAGAATATTACGATAAATATAATATTGATAAAATTATTTATCCTGGAGCTAAAGGCGAATATACTTTAAAACTAGGAAATGCTTCTGATAAGAAAATTACTGTTACGGGAATGATTTTACAAGAAGAAACTATTTGTGTAGATGTTACGGGTGATGGTAAAAATGATGGCTGCCTAAATATGGCTTATCAAGTCAAAGCAGCTCAAAATTTAGATGGTGTAACGACTGATGTTTACAAAACTTTATATAAAGGTAGTGATACTACCGATAATAAAAAATTATTATATAAATATGCTTCATTAAAAGAAGTTGATAATGGCAAAAATAAAGATCAAGATCGTCGATATATAAATAGAGATGAATGGAATTTTGATTTAAGTGGTGTAAATGATGAAAAAATAATGTCTGTTGAACCTGGTGTAGCAGAAGAAGATGGTTTACATATAACAATTCTTTGGGAATGGATATTTGATATAGATGATTTTAATGACAAAATAGATACAGCTATTGGTAATTATTCTAATGAAAAAAGTGATTCTATAAATGATATGTATTCTTTAAGTGTTGGTTTAAAATTAAAAATAGAAGATAAAACTACTTGTGTCTATCCATAAAAAAATAAAGAGGGATTAATATGGAGAAATTTAAAAAAATCATATTTAGATTATTAACAGGAATACTTGCTATTGTGTTAGTATGTAATATTTATAATTTTGTAAGTATTAAAGTATTTCATAAAGAGTTAGCGACTATAAATGGTTATTCAGTTTTAGAAGTAGTATCAGGTTCAATGGAGCCAACTATTTATGTTGGAGATATGATTATAATTGATACTAAAGCTAAAGATTATAAAGTTAATGATATTATCACTTTCCGTGATAAAGAAGGATCTTTTGTAACACATAGAATTATTTCATTAGATGGTAACACTATGATTACAAAAGGAGATAATAATGATTCGGAAGATGCTCCTTATAGTACAGATAATATCATTGGTAAATATGTTACTAAAATAAGTGGAGCTGGAAGAGTTTTATCATCTTTCAAAAGTCCATTTACCTTAATTATGATTTTTATTATTGGTGTTCTATCTTGTATTTTATTAAGTACTAATGAAGATGGAAATCCTATATTGGATAGTGATGAGCTAGAATTTCAGGAATTCTTGAAACGAAAAGAAGAAATTATGAAAAAAGAGAGTGATAAAGTTTCTAATAAAAAAGGAATATCTATGGAAACTTTAAAAAATAAAATTCCTAAACTAGTAATTAAAAAAGATTCTAAAGAAGAAAAGAATACTGCAAATAAAAAAACAACTGTTAAAAAAGAAGCTTCATCAAAGAAAGATAATGTGTCAAATAGTAAAGCGAAAAGTACAAAAGCTATTACTAAAAATAGTAAATCTAGTACTCCAAAAAAAGAAGTTTCTAAAGGAACAGTTAAGAAGAATTCTGCAAGCAAAAACATAACTGCTAAAAAGGAAATAAATAAACCTAAAGTGACAGTAAAAAAAGAAGTTTCGTCAAAGAAAACTACTGCGTCAAATAGTAAGACAAAGAGTACGAAAGCTGGAACTAAAAATAGTAAAACTAGTGCTTCAAAAAAGGAAGTAAAAAAAACAAATAAAAAATAGAAAAGAGTGTAAATAAAATGAAAGGATTATTACATAGTAAAAGATTTAAAAAGAACTTAAGAAAATGGTTATTTATGTATATTTGTGCATTACTAATGTTTACTACTGTAATAACCTATTCAAAATATATATCTCAATATGGGGTTGATGATGTAGCAAGAATTACTAAATTTGATATTGAGGTAGAAAATATAGCAATTGAGGGCGATGGTTATACTTGTAATGTGGCAGATAATGAGCAAAAAACCATTACTTGTGCTGCAAGTGAAGAAACAAAATATCGCCCAACTAAAAATTTAGATTATACTTTTAAATTAACGCCAGAATTTGAAGTAAAAACTCTGCTTACTACTTCAATGTATGTTCCTAATACTTTTGAAATAATTAGTTTAAAAGCAGAAGAAAAATATATAGAAAAAGTTACAGCCAAAAATACTGGTAAAGAGAAAGAAGTAGAAAAAACAAGAAATATTGTTTTATATGATAAAGATAAACATATTAACGACGATTCAGTATCATTTAGTTCAATTACAGAATCAGAAATTGTTAAGAATATGATTACCGTTAAAAGGGATATTGCTGCTGGTTCTAAAGACCCACTAGAAATGATTTATACTATAACAGTAAGATATAAATATGATGAAATTACATATGCTTCTGATGCAACAATAAAAAATAATATTGAAGTTGTAAAAGTTGGATATTCTGCAACTCAAGAAAAATAGAAAGGAGAATAGTTATGCATAAGATAAAATTAAATGAAAAAACTATTAAGACTGCAACTTATGTAATAGCAATTCTTTTTGCTATTGTCTTTGCAATATATCCGGAAACTAATTCTATTTTTATTAAGAATAATGATAAATCTTTAGTTTATAAGTCTAATTTAGCAGATAAAACTTTATCAGATGTGGAGTTAGGTGTAGCTTTAAATGAAAATGATTCTACTATTGATACTATGCGTCTTAATTTAACTATAGCAAGAGATCAAAAATATAAAGATGAAAATGAGTATTATATAATTGAAGGTTTTTCTTCTTTATCAAATAATGAAACTGTAGTTTGTAAAGTAGTGCCTAATTCTAAAGATCCAAATTTAGATGTTGTAAAAGAAACTGTTGATAGGAATACTATTTATAAGATTAGTTTTAATAATACATCTTCAACAATTCCAGAAGTGGGAACAATTGATATTGAATGTGATGTTACAAAAAATATTGCACAAAAAGAAAATATAGAAGTTTTAGTTAAAGTATATGAAGCAATTGGTGAAGAAGCAAGATTTATTTATCAAAGTAAAGTTTTTGGACCAATGGATTATAAAAGATATGAAGAATTATTTCAAACTTCTGATCCTGGTAAGACAATTTATTTCGAAGATAAAGATGGTAATGAATTAGATGATGAGCATGTATATTTAGCTTTTATGGCAATTATGCGTGATCATTATGTAAATATAAATGAATTTGCTAAAACTTATAATATGCCTTTATATTTCTTTGAAGATTATATTAATGATTATGGAACTTTAGATGTTAATGATATAGGAATAAAAAAAGATAATGCAAAAACTATGTTATTAGGTGATACTTTTACTCCTTTACTAGGGATAACAAGGTATCCTGTTAAAGATAGTGAAGGTAATAGTATAGTAGGTTATAGTTTTGATTTCGAGGAAAATCTAGCTGGTTATGTAAAAAGTTATAAGTTTTATAAATCATATACTTCTGATATAAATAGTAAAAAAAGAGTATATTTTTCGTCAACTAAAAGTAATGACATTTCTCTAGCTTTACAAAAAACTTTAAGTAATTATATTTATCCTGATGAGGATGTTATTAATATAAATGGAACATCATATACTAAAGCTGAATTAATTTATGAATATGTTAATGAGTATATAGTTAAGCATAAGAATGGAGTTTATTCTTGCGAAAATTTAGCGGATTTGCCAGAAATTACATATATAACTTCAGATAGGCTTGCAGCTAGTGGACTTACAGACGTATATCCTTATATTAACTTTGATTATATTACATTAGATGTAGCTTATAATTATTTTTCGAAAGAATCAGGAATAAGAGTTAGTCATTATTCTGATAAGGTAGATATTACTTATGTATTTGAAGAAGCTATTAAAATATATGATGCTGATTTAAAAGGAGCTTTAAAAGCTGCTATAGGAAGTACTACAACTAATTTATATAAGGCTATAACTTGTACAGCCAATTGTAGTTTATATACAGAAGAATTAAGTGTTGGTGATAATACATATATTGTAAAAGTTAAACCGAATACGGATTATAACTTGATAACTATTGAAGAAGGAAATATTAAAATTAATATTGATACTACTGATAAAATGATTGCTGATCTTAATGCTAAATTAAATAATTTAACATCAACATCTAAATATAATGATGTTAAAACGATAATGAAGAATAATATTAGTGATGTAAATAGTGATTTTTATAAAGCTATTATTTCAGAAACTGCTACGGCAAATGATACTGAAATATATTATGTTAATGGTAAGATATATTCTATAACTGTTAAACATAATGGTACAAATAATGAGATTGTTGTAGAAAAAGAAGAAAATTTAAAAACAGCTATTGATAAAATTAATAATAGTACTTTGCCAAGTTCATTACAAACTGCCATAAATAATAATGATAGTACTTTAGTTAAAGCAGTTATGTGTATTACTAATTGTTCTAATTACAATGATATATATTATGATGGTACAAACTATAATGCTGTAAAAGTAACAAATAAGGGTACTTATAATAAAATAGATGTTGTAGTTAGTGATGATTTTGAATTAATGATGGAAAAAACATATAATACAAGTGTAGCAGCATCATTAGTTGCTAGTTATAGTACAGGAGCTTATATTTACTCTGCTGTAACTGAAATGCCGCAGACAGGAGCAAATTATTTGGAAATTCATTATGATAGTGTAAACAATGAATATTTGCTATTTAATATTGCTCATACAGATGATTGTAATATTATTAGTAGTTATGTATTAATGACAAAAGATTCTAATAAAACTGATGTTATGAATAAAACGATGAATTTATTAAAAGGCGAATATAATAATGGTACAGAATATGTATATTTCCATACTAAATATTTTGAAGATGGTAGTAATGCAAATATTATTTATTTAGAAAGAGAATTAACAGAATACTTACAACAATATTTAATAATAGACATTGATGATATTGATACATCTGATCCAGATTATACTAGAGGAGGATTTTTAATAGAAGGTGTAAAAACAGATTAAATAAATCTGTTTTTTTCTTGATAAAATTAGGGTTATATTATATACTTGTATAGTATAGAAGGGTAGTTTAAATGGATTGGTTAGATATTAAAGAGTTTTTAAAAGATATTGCAAAGTATTTTGTAATAATAGTTATCATATTATTTATTATAACATTTATTTTTGGCATTACAAGTGTTGTTGGTTCTTCGATGAGTCCAACGTTAAATGATGGAGAAGTATTAATATTAAATAAGTTTAAATATCGTTTTAGTGATATTAAAAGAGAAGATATTATATCTTTAAGATATGCTGATACTAAATATTTAATAAAAAGAGTAATAGGACTTCCTGGAGAAAAAGTAGAAATTATAAATAACAAACTTTATATTAATGGCATAGAATATGTAGAAGATTACTTAAGTAAAGAATTAAATTATCAAGATTTTAAATTAAGTGATTTAAATTATACTGAAATTCCAGAAGATATGTATTTAGTGTTAGGAGATAATAGAGAAAATTCTTTAGATAGTAGAAAGATTGGTTTAATAAAGAAAGAAGATATCGTAGGGAAGATTTCTTTTAGGTTTTGGCCAATAAATAAATTAAAAATTTTTTAGAAAAGGTATTTTCAAAGATTTGATTATTTGATATAATCATGTTATAGTAGAGGAAGATATAAAATGGAAAGTAAAAAATTTATAATTATAACTATTTCAATTATTTTATTAGGAAGTATGGGAACTTTTGTTTTTGCGTCTCGTTTAGATAGCTTTAGTGAAGAAGATATTAATTATAAAAAGGAAGAGCAACCTGTTAAAAAAGTTGAAACTCCAAATCCGCCAACAGTAGTTGATCCAGATCCAATAGTTGATGATGATGAAACAAAAACTCCGAATGAGGGGTCAAATAGTGTTAGCTCTAATAAGGTAACAAATAAACCTAAACCTTCTGTTCCAAATAATGGTTCAAACACTGGTTCAAATACTACTAATAATAATGGTAATAATAGCAATAATAATGGAAATGGGGATTATAAAGGAGATCCAATTGGTGGAATAACTACGGAAATTCCTAACAAACCAGATAATTCAGATAAGGAACCTGATGAAGATCAAGGTGAGGAATTAACAGTAATTGTAACAACTAGCAATAATAATGGACATAAGCAAACATTTAGAGATATAACAGTTACAATTGTAGCAAATAGAGAAATAATGCCTGTTGATGGTTGGAATTTAGATGAAACAAAAACAATATTAACAAAAACATTTGGTAAAAATGAATTAGTTGATAATAATGGCAAGATAATTCCAATGCTTGATAAACCATTAGTGATAACTGGTTCATCTGATAAGAAAGAAACAACAATATACTATTCAATAGAGAATTATGATCCTAACTGTCCTGAAGTTGAAATAAGTCGAAAAGAAGATAAAAAAGGTAATGTTACTACCACAATTACGCAAATATTTGATAGACCTCTATCTGATGATGGTAGTTGGGTATATAATGATGAAGTTCAAGGATATGTAAAAATTGAAGTAATTGAAGGAGATAACAATGGTCCTTTTGTTATTACTTTACCTGATGGTAGTACAAAAGTTTTTGAAAACACTTTAACGTTAGATGTTTTGATTAGTAATTATGATGAAGAAACTAAGATTGCTACACCTACTAATAAACCAGTTAAAGTTACTATTAATTCTAATAATGAGATTAGTGATATAGAAGAGTGGATAGATAAAGGGTGGAATGTAACAAATAATAATAAAACTTTAGAAAAGGAATTTGTTACTACAACAATTATTCAAGAATATATATATGATTTAGCAGGAAATTCAGTATATATAGATAAAAAAGTGGAAAATATTGATATGACTCCAGCGGTTGTGAAAACAGCTAAAGTTAATAAGGGGAATATTGAAATTAGACTAGATGACTTTATTCTATTACCAGAAGGTTGGTATTCAAAAGTTTCTACTAATATTAAATCTATTTATAAACCATTGGATGAGTTTTCAACTACTAAAGAAGAAATAGTTACATTTAAAGATAGATTTGGTAATGTTTCAAAATATAAAATTGTATTAAACGATGATAATACTATAGTGGCTACAGTAATTTAAGTGCAGGAGGTTTTATGGCATATATTAAATTTAAAGAATTAACGAAATATTTTGATTTTAAAATAGAAGTTTCTTTTGATGATTTACCTGATTATGTTAAAGAATATATTAATCAAAAAGAAAGATATGTAATGGCATATAAAAATAGTAAGGACTATGTTGTTTTTACGGATAAAAGATTGATTTTATTTGATAGAGATCCAATGGGAGTATATTATAAAAAAATACATATTATTCCTTATGATTCTATCTCTTCAAGTGCTATTAATTTTAAACCAGGTAAAGTAGAACTGCTATACAGTTTGGATAGTGGGTATCAAATGCATATAAATTTTATAGATATGAATCATGATAAGAAAGAAAATATAAAAATAGTTTATAAAATTATGACTTCTATTAAATTATAAGCCTATATAGGCTTTTTTTAATTACATTTTTGTAAGGATTATTAATGATTGAGTAATAATGTGCTATAATAAGTATGTGATTATTTATGAAGAAAATTTTAATTGTTGAAGATGATAAAAGTATAAGTTTAGAGTTAAAAGAATTGCTTTTAAATGCAGGATATGAGGCAGCAATATTAAAAGATTTTAAAAATGCTACAGAGTTTATATTAAATAATATTCCAGATTTAATATTATTAGATATAAATATTCCTTATCTAAATGGAGAAATATTACTGCAAAATATTAGAAAAAAGTCTAACGTGCCAGTAATAATGGTTACTAGTAAGAATACAGAAGTAGATGAAGTAATATCTATTACTTATGGGGCTGATGATTATATAACTAAACCATATAATCCGACAATATTACTTTTAAGAATAAATGCTATATTTAAAAGAGTTAATAATGATAATAAAATATTTAAGTATAAGGAATTAGAGATCAATTTACAAAAGGGTATTATTAAAAAGGGAAATGAGGAAATAATATTAACTAAAAATGAGATGATCATTTTAAATTCTTTAATAGCTCATCAAAATACTATTGTATCACGTGATGAATTAATGACTGATCTTTGGAATAATGATGAATATATAAATGATAATGCTTTAACTGTTAATATAAGTAGACTTAGAAGTAAATTAGAAGAATTAGGCTATCAAGATATGATTGAAACAAGAAAAGGATTAGGGTATATTTTATTATGAGGTTTATTAGTTATTTAAAAGATAGATTAGCTTTAATTATATCTTATTTAGGGCTAATCTGTATTCTTATATTATTATTTTTAGCTTTTAAAGTTCCTATAGCTTTAATAGTCGTAGTTTTAATGTTAGTATTTTTATTTTTGATTGGAAATATTTTATTTGATTATTTTAGAAAGAGAAAATTTTATAATGATTTAATTGGAAATATAGAACGTTTAGATAAAAGTTTTTTAGTATGTGAAACATTAGAAAAACCAAACTTTTATGAGGGCGAATTGTTATATCATGCTTTATATGAAATAAATAAATCAATGTGTGAAAATATAGGTGATTTAAAAAGACAAGTAAGAGATTTTAAAGATTATATTGAGCTTTGGATTCATGAAGTTAAAATACCACTTTCTTCTATTACTTTAATAATGCATAATAATAAAGATGGTTTTAATAAAAAAATAGAAGGACAAATTCGTAAGTTAGAAGATAATGTGGAGCAAGTATTATATTATGTAAGAGCGGAGAATGCTGAAAAAGATTTTTTAATTAATAAAGTTGATTTAAAAAAAGTTATTAATAGTGTTGCTTTAAAAAATAAAGATGATTTATTAGAAAACAATATTATATTTAAAGTAGAAGATGTAAATAATTATATTTATACAGATCAAAAATGGTTAGAATTTATATTAAATCAAATAATTAATAATGCTATTAAATATAAAAGAGATATAGATGATTCGTATATAAATATTAAAAGTTATAAAGATGATAATTGTTTAATAATTGAAATTCTTGATAATGGAATAGGTATTCCTAGTTGTGATCTAAAAAAAGTATTTAATAAAACTTATACTGGGTCTAATGGGAGAATAAAAGCTAAATCTACGGGAATGGGACTTTTTATTGTTCATAATTTATGTAAAAAGTTAGGGCATAAAATAGAAATAGAATCTAAA
Organism: uncultured Mycoplasma sp.; assembly: GCA_947646115.1. Classification (GTDB taxonomy): domain Bacteria; phylum Bacillota_I; class Bacilli_A; order RF39; family UBA660; genus Caccenecus. Next base: position 14,639 of record CANSFH010000014.1, on the reverse strand, counting down.
GAAGATGAATATACAAAGGTTTTAATAACGATATCTAGTAATGAGTATTATGAGGTTTTGAAATAGACTTATATTTGACTATTTCCAGTGGATATGCTAGAATATTTTTTAGCAATGGGGGATTATTATATGGGAAAATATGTTTTTTTGCATAATGCTAAATTATTAAAAGATTTTGGTTTATTTAGGTTTTTAAAAAATGTTTCTGATATGCAAGATGAAGTTGGGCCTTCTGAAAAGAGAATATTAGATTTAATTCAAATTACTTTTGATATTCAAAGAAGTTGGGGGACAAAATTAAGATATGCAAAAAATTTTAGTGATGAAATTTCGGATCCGTCATGGTCTTTATTTAATATAGATGATGATTGGAATGCAGAATCTATTAAAGAAGGGGCAAAATTTTTATCTGAACATTTAGATTATTTACCTGAATATATTATTGATGCTGCGTATACTATAATGGGTGAATGTTTGGGCTTTAGAGTTTATAATCGCTGTTTTTATAGGCCTATGTCTAGTGAAGAATGTAAAGAATTTTCTAAACTTGGAACTTATCATTTAGCTTTTTTAATGAGAATGATAGAAGAATTAGGAAAATTAGGAATTGATTGTAGAGCAATAAAAATTAATCCTAGTATATATTTGATTAATTGTAGTGTTGACAATTGTTTTAATGGAAAAAGCTATTTAAGTGAATTAAGGAAAACATTTGATATAGATATGCCAGATTATAATTATTATTTTAGTAATAAAATATATAAAAGTTTGTTATTTAATACTATAGAAGAATTTTTAGAAATATTATTGAATTTGCATAGAAACTTTGCAGATATGCCAGATCCTAAAACTTTAGATTTTTCAAAATATTATTATCCTAATGATTCAGTGCCTAATTTTAATAATTTGCCAGAAGGAAAATTAGTTAATACAGTAGAGTGTATTACTGAATTTTTAAAAAAATTAAAAAGTGGAGAGTTTATTAAAGCTTATTATGATATAGAAGAAAAAAAGACTACTATAGAAGAATTACAAGAAAAAAGATCTTTACCTAGGGTATCTCTTAACTCTGATGTATTAGGAAAATTTATAAAATATTTATTAGCTAATAATTATATTAAGTATAATGTAAATGAAGGCATAAGTATTGTAGAGGATTTAAATGCTAAATCTAATATTATATTAGAAGAATTTAATCGAGAATGTATGTCAGGATATTGTACAGAAGAGGACATTAATGTTATGATTGTAATAATTATGTCATTTACTTTTAATGTAACTAATATTTATTTTAATTCTCCAGATAATGAAAAGAATAAGCTTGCTGATGATTTATTAAAAAGAGTTGAGGATTTAGAAAAAAGACAGGATAGTTTAGAAGATAGGGTTGTTTCTTTAAGTGAAGACTTTGAGATGTTAAAAAAGCAACTTGTTATGTATTTAGATACGGGGAAAGACAAGCCTAGTTTTGAAGGAGTAGATAAAACTCGTGTTATAGAAGTGATTGAAAATTATAAACCTAGAACATTGAGTTCTAAAGTGAGAAAGGCGCTTTTAATTAGTTTTTTAACTTTAAGTTTAATGGCAACATTAAAAGGTAGAGAACTAGAGATAACAGATAATAATGAAGCTTTAGATTCTAATCCTGTAAAAGTTGAAAGTGTTATTCCTGAAGGTTCAAATAATGAAGTTTCAAAAGAAAGTGTTGTTCTTGAAGAAAGAATTGAAATGAATATTTTAGAAGAAAATTTAGGATTTAGAGATTATTATGTATCTATATATGATGAAGAAAGAACTGGTATTACAGAGCAAACTGGCCGAGTTATAAGATATTTCGCTTTAAAAGATAATCAATTAATAAATACTATTGGAACAGAGGCAGAATTACAAGAATTTATAAAAGCTAATGATGTGACTGAATATATATGGAAAGCTGCGGTTAGTTGTTTAGATTATGAATTCTTAAGTCAATATGTAGAGAAAGGTTTGTCAGTACCATTAGAATATACTACTTTTTTTACAGATTATATACCAACTACAAATTTAAACAGAGAAAGAAAACAAAATTAATTAATTTTCTTTTTTCTTTTGTTACGAAAATGTAATGTTTATGTAATATTTTTTAGTCGACAAATAATAGATATAGAAGTATGATTATAGATGAAAGGAAAGATTTTTATGGAAAATATTTTACAAATTAAAAATATAGAAAAATATTATGGTAATAAAGCAAGTTTAACTAAAGCTTTGGATAATATATCTTTTGAAGTTGCTAAAGGAGAATTTGTAGCCATTATGGGAGCTAGTGGAAGTGGAAAAACTACACTTTTAAATTCTATTTCAACTATAGATAAAGTTACAAGTGGACATATAATAATTGGGGGAGAAGATATTACTAAATTAAAAGGAAATAAACTTAATAAATTTAGAAGAGAAGAATTAGGTTTTATTTTTCAAGACTTTAATTTACTTGATACTCTTACAGCTTATGAAAATATAGCTCTTGCTTTATCAATTCAAAATGTAGCAACTAATGAAATAGAAAAAAGAATAAAAAAAGTAGCTAAAGAATTAGATATTGAAAGTGTTTTAAATAAATATCCGTATGAGATGAGTGGTGGTCAAAAACAAAGAGTAGCATCAGCTCGAGCTATTATAACTAATCCTAAATTAATACTTGCTGATGAACCTACAGGAGCTCTAGATTCAAAATCAGCTAAAATGTTACTTGAAAAGCTTAATTATTTAAATGATGAGTTATGTGCGACCATTTTAATGGTTACGCATGATGCTTTTACAGCTTCTTATGCAAGCAGAGTAGTATTTATTAAAGATGGCAAAATATTTAATGAAATTAATAAAGGTAATGATTCAAGAAAAGTATTTTTTGATAAAATAATTGATGTGGTAACTTTACTTGGTGGTGATTTAAATGATGCTCTTTAAGTTATCACTTAAAAATATCAAAAAAAGTATTAAAGATTATGCTATTTACTTTTTTACATTGATACTTGGTGTTTCAATATTTTATGTTTTTAATGCTATAGATAGTCAAACAGTCCTACTTAATGTTACTAGTGATACAAGAGATATTATTAAATTAATGACTAATATGCTTTCAGGAGTCAGCGTTTTTGTTTCGATTATATTAGGATTTTTAATAATATATGCAAGCAGATTTTTAATTAAGAGAAGAAATAAAGAATTTGGAATATATCTAACACTAGGAATGAGCAAGAAAAGTATTTCAAAGTTATTATTTTTTGAAACGTTATTTATTGGAATTATATCACTAATTATTGGTTTAGGCCTTGGTATTATATTATCTCAATTTATGAGTGTATTAGTTGCTAATATGTTTGAAGCTGATTTAACACAGTTTACCTTTACTTTTTCTAGTAGTGCGATTATTAAAACATTAATTTATTTTGGAATTATGTATCTACTCGTAATGATATTTAATACGATTAACGTTAATAGATATAAGTTAATAGATTTATTACACGCTAGCAAAAAAAGTGAAGAAGTTAAACTTAAAAATCCTATATTATGTACAATTGTATTTATTGGTGCTGTAATACTCCTTGGAAGAGCTTATTATCTAGTTACAGCAGGTTTTAATTCTATGGCTAATGCTTCGGATATATTTAAACCAATTATAATGGGATCTATTGCAACATTCTTAATATTTTGGTCAATTTCAGGCCTGATCATAAGAGTTGTAATGAGTATTAAAAAAGTATATTATAAAGGACTAAATAGTTTTGTTGTAAGACAAATAAGTAGTAAAATAAATACTACAGTGGTATCTACTTCAATTATATGTTTAATGCTATTTGTAACTATTTGTATATTTTCAAGTGCTATATCAATTAAGAATTCAATGACTGAAAATTTAAAAACTTTGGCTCCAATGGATATTGAGTTCGAAAAAAGACTTAATTTAACCGAGAAAACAGTAGAAAATGCTTGGAATTTAAATCCAGAGATGATTCCAGATTCTTATTTAACAATGGATGAAACATTTAATAAGTTAGGTTATAATGTAAATGAAAATTTAAAAGATATTATTAGCTTTAATACTTATAGTACTAAAGATATTCTGTTAAAAGATACTTTAGGAGATTATTTTAATGAGATAGTACAGAAATATCCTTTTATGGAAAATAATGGTGAATTATTAGAAACTTTTGTTAAAGTAAGCGATTATAATAAATTATTAAGGGCTTTAGGTAAAGAAGAATTAAATATTCAGGATAACGAATATGTTTTAGTCGCTGATTATCAAGAATTTGTGGAAATGCGAAATGGAGCATTAAAGCAAAATACATCAATTAGTTTAAATGGTAAAAATTATTATCCTAAATATGAAAAAAATATAAATGGTTTTATTTATATGTCTAGTACAAATAGTAATACAGGTTTCTTTGTTGTGCCTGATGATGCGTTAACAAGTGATATGGCAAGAACAAATATTGTAATTGCAAATTATAAAGATGGTGATAAACAAGCTTATGAGGATATTATTGTAGCACTTCAAGATAGTTCTTACATGAAAAACACTAGTCTTCATCTTATTACTAAAATATCTCTTTATACAGCTAGTGTAGGGTTAGGAGCAATGGTAACATTTATTGGATTATATATTGGAATAATATTTTTAATTAGTAGTGCTGCAATCTTGGCATTAAAAGAATTATCAGAAAGTACGGATAATAAAGAAAGATTTAAGATGTTAAGAAAATTAGGGGCAGATGAAGCCTTACTTAATAGAGCTTTATTTAAACAGATTGCAGTATTCTTTGGATGTCCATTATTACTTGCAATAATTCATTCTGTATTTGGTATAATGTTTTGTAATAAAATTTTGGCTGTATTTGGTCAAGATAGTTTACTTCCATCTATTATAATGACTGCGGTATTTTTAGCTTTTATTTATGGGGGATATTTCTTAATTACTTATATGTGTAGTAAAAATATTATTAGAGAAAAATGTTAAAAGGAAAGATAGATTTCCTTTTTTCTTTTATGTGATATAATTATTTTTAGTTTATGAGGCGAGATAAAATGATTAAAAGAATCATATTTGATGTAGATGGGACTCTTGTAACAGGAGTTAATTTTACACCTTTTAAAGTGGGATAAAGAGTTTTTATCTAGGGTACTTAAAGATAATACTTTTCCAGTGTATGCTATAACTGATAGGCAAGCAATTATTTATAATAACGGAGATACCTCTTTTGTAGGAGGAGAACCGTATATTTTTGGGAAAATTAATTAAACTAATATTAAATATTGATAAATTACTGTAAAGACTCTTTACGGTTTTGGTTTTAAATGGTATACTCTTTTAAGATAGAGGAGATGTTTTATGAGACAGGAAGTTACATATGAATTAGTTGGACAAGAGTTACAAGCACCAATCGCTTTAAATGGACAAATTTTAGTCAATAAAGGAGTAATTTTAACTGAAGAATTAATTGCTAGACTTTTAAAACGTGGAATAAAATATATTGATGCCGCATCAGTAGAAAGAAGTATTCATTCTCAAAAAATAGAGTTACCTAATACAGTTAGTGATGAGCTTTGTAATAAAGTAAGAGATTCATTAATTGCTAATGATGTAACTGAAATTGAAGCTGTTGCACAGGATATGATAACTTCGGTTTTGAATATTACAGATTTAGATGGGGGATTCTCTAATTTAAAATATGATTTAGAAACTTTTAGTAATTTAAATAGTTTAGATCATTCAATTAGAACAGCTATTTTTTCAATTATTATTGCGTATTTATATAATCAAAATTTAAGAAGTAGGATAGTAGGGAATGGTACTGTTAGCGGTGAAGTTAATATAAATGATGTTGCGGTTGCAGCCCTAATGCATGATGAAGGTAGCAATAAATATGATCCAACAGTTTTAAATAAAATATCATTATTAGCTGCAAATGAGAAATTTAGAAGTCAATTTCCAGGTATTAAAGATGTTCCTTTAAGTGGTTATGATGATTCTTTTATATCTATTTATTCGTTTTGTTTGATTGAGAATTTACCTGATTTATCACCTGCTGTTAAGTTTATGGTCCTTCTTTCAATGGAAACGGAAAATGATCAGGGGCCTTTAAAACCTCAAGATTTTAGAGATAATAATAGTAATATTGGTATGGGAGCTAAAATTATTAAACTGGCTAGTTATTATGATAACTTTCTAGCTCATTGTTATAGTACAGGCGAATCTTTTGAAAATGTTATAACTATTTTAGGGCAAGCTGCAAGTACTAGAACTTTAAATGAAGAATTGACAAATTTGTTTTTAGCTAAAGTTCCTATATATCCTGTAGGTGCCAAAGTAGTTTTGAGTAACGGGCAAAAAGCTGAAGTTGTGAAATCATATACGGGTTATACTTATAGCTCAAGGCCTGTAGTTAAAATTGATTTGACTGGAGAGATTATTGATCTTAGACTTGCAACAACTTTGACAATTAGTTGTGTATGCCAAGAAGAGGAATCACTTGAACAAGTTGTGGATGGTCAAATAAAAGATGTTGATCAAGGAAGAAAATAAAAATCAGAGGATTATAAATCTTCTGATTTTTTATATATATTCATAAATTCGTTATAAAGTTTAAGACATTCTTCTTTATTCATTGCTTCTTTTTCTTTAAAAGGGTTATTAATATTAAGTTTTTGATATTTCTCATCACCAAGTTTATGATAGGGTAGAAAATCAATTCTTTCGATATTTTTAATGCCTTTTAAAAAATTAGCTAAACCTGTAATATATTCCTTATTATTCATTATACCTGGTACAATAACTTGTCTAATCCAAACTTTTTTACCACTTTTATTTAAAGCCTCAATGAACTTTAAGCTTTCATCACGTTTGTGATTAGTTAAATTTTCATATTCTTTATCAGTTATATGTTTGATATCTAATAATACTAAATCTATATATTTTAATATTTCATCATAATCGCCTAAACCAACACCAGCAGTATCAAGAGCAATATGGATATTTTCCTTTTTGAGGATTTTAGCAACTTCAATAATAAACTTGCTTTGAAGAAGAGGCTCACCTCCAGAGAATGTTACGCCACCATTATTTCTTTTAAAATAAGGTTTATTACGAATTATTTTGTTTGCTAATTCTTCCGCAGTCATATTTGGTTCTAACATTTTCCAAGTTTCAGGATTATGACAATATTTACAACGAAGAAGACATCCTCCTAAAAAAACTACAGTACGAATACCAGGGCCATCAACTAGCCCCATAGATTCGATTGATTCTACATACCCTCGCATTATATTTTCTCATGGAAAGTTCTTGATATTACTTCTTCTTGTTGTTTACGAGTAAGTTTATTAAATCTTACTGAATAACCAGATACTCTAATTGTTAGAAGAGGATATTTTTCAGGATTGTTCATCGCATCAATTAGTGTTTCACGATTTAAAACGTTAACATTTAAGTGATGAGCTCCTTGGTGGAAATAACCATCCATTAAACTAACTAAATTTTCAATTTGTTCTTCTTTGTTAGTTCCAAGAGATGATGGAACAATTGAGAAAGTATTTGAAACTCCATCTTTGCAACAAGATTCATAATCAAGTTTAGCAACAGAATTTAGGGAAGCTATAGCCCCAGTAATATCTCTACCATGCATTGGATTAGCACCAGGAGCAAAATGTATTCCTGCTTTTCTACCGTCAGGTGTAGCTCCAGTTTTTGCACCGTATACAACATTTGAAGTGATTGTTAAAACTGACATTGTAACTTCAGCATCACGATATGTTTTATGTGATTTAAGAGCTTTAGAAATATATTCAGTGATTTCTTTAGCGATATTATCTACACGATCATCATCATTACCATATTTAGGGAAGTCACCCTCAATTTCAAAATCAGTAGTAATTCCTTCTTCGTTACGAATAGGTTTTACTTTAGCATATTTAATAGCAGAAAGAGAATCAGCAGCGACAGAAAGCCCAGCGATACCATAAGCCATATAACGGTGAACATCAGTATCATGTAAAGCCATTTGACCAGCTTCATAAGCATATTTGTCATGCATATAATGAATAATATTCATTGCATTACTATATACATTAGCAACTTTATCTAAAACTTTGAAATAAGCTTTTTTAACTTTTTCGTAGTCTAAATATTCATCTTCGATTTTTTCAACACCATCAAATACTTTAATATTGTGCATCTCATCAATACCACCGTTTAGAGCATATAGTAAAGATTTAGCTAAATTACAACGAGCTCCAAAGAATTGCATATCTTTACCAATACGCATAGCTGAAACACAACATGCAATAGCGTAGTCATTACCATAAATAGGGCGCATTAAGTCATCATTTTCATACTGAATAGCGTCAGTTTCAATAGACATTTTAGCACAGTATTTTTTCCAAGCTTCAGGTAAAGATTCACTCCATAAAATAGTGATGTTTGGCTCTGGGGAAGGGTTTAAGTTAGTTAATGTATGAACAATACGATAAGAAGTTTTAGTAACTAAACTTTTATTATTATCTAACATACCACCAATTGAGCAAGTTACCCAAGTTGGGTCGCCTGAGAATAGTTCATCATAATCAGGAGTTCTTAAGTGACGAACCATACGAAGTTTAATAACAAAGTTATCAATCATTTCTTGAGCATCAGTTTCATTAATAATTCCGGCATCAATATCACGTTTTAAATAAATATCAAAGAAAGCATCAACTCGTCCTAGAGACATAGCAGCACCATTGTTTTCTTTAACTGCAGCTAGATAAGCTAGATAAGTCCATTCGATTGCTTCTTTGGCATTACTTGCAGGTTTAGAAATATCAAAACCATATTTTTCGGCCATTTTTTTAATTTCAGCTAAAGCACGATATTGCATAGATATTTCTTCACGAATACGAATAGTACTTTCATTTATTTCTTGATAATTATTATCCCATTCGTTTTTCTTTTGTTCCATTAAGTAATCAATACCATATAAAGCTACACGACGATAATCACCTATAATACGGCCACGACCATAAGCATCTGGAAGTCCAGTTAGTAAACCAACATGACGAGCAGTTCTAATTTCTTTAGTATAGGCATCAAAAACACCTTGATTATGAGTTTTTCTAAATTCATTAAAGTATTTATCTACTTCAGGGTTTAGTTTGTAACCGTAAGCTTCTAGGCTTTGATAAACCATTCTAATACCACCATAAGGATTTACAATTCTCTTAAATGGAGCATCAGTTTGAAGCCCTACAATAACATCATCTTCAGGACAAATATATCCTGCTTCGAAACTATTAATTCCAGACATATGATCTGTATCAATATCTAAAACATGTTTTTTAGTTTCTTCAGCATATAGTTCTTCATATTTAGCCATAATCTTATCAGTTTTAGGAGTAGTTTTAGCAAGAAAAGATTCATCACCTTCATATGAAGTATAGTTTTCTTTAATAAAATCTTCGACATCGATTTTATTACACCAGTTTCCTTCTTTAAAATTTTTCCAATATTCTTTCATTTTATTATTTACCTCCTTAACAATTTTAGCATTTTAAGCGGTTTTAAGCAAGACAATTTACACTTAAAAAATCATTTTACTTTCTCTTTTTCTAATGATATAATATGTAGCAAAAAATGAGGGGTGCAAAAGTCCATGGAACACTTAAGATTTAATAATTATAATGATTTAAAAAATTTTATAAATGGATTAAAATATATAGGTGAAGGTGGAGATGGAACGGTATATCTTTTAGATAATAAATGGGGGGTAAAAATATTTCATAATTGGCGGGTAAGCGCTGCTGATATTGAACCGTTTTTAAATTTGGAAATAGATGGATTTGCTTTTCCTAAATGTTTAGTTTATCTTGCTGATGAAGTTGTGGGGGTTATTGCTCCTTTTATAAAAGGCAAAGATATTAGTGTAAAAAAGCTTGCTGGTGAGGAAATTTCGAAAATTGTTACAGCTAGTTCAGCATTACTTCCAGGTATAGGGGAATTATCTTATTTGTATATTTTGGCTAAAGATGCAGAAGAAGTAAATATTATTTATGGTGATAATAAATTAACGGTGATTGATCCTTTGAATTTTGAATTTTTAAGTTCAAAAAATATTTTTGCTGAAAATTTAAAGATAGTTATGGCTTCGGTTGTAAATTCAGCTTTAGATGAAAGAACATTAAAAATCAATACTTTTTTAAAATTAATTAATAGTGGATATAAAAATTATCAAACTGATTGGGAACAATTAAGTCATCCTAAAGAATTACTTCTAGGTATTAAAGGTGAGTTAGAAGAATTTTTACAAATGAGAATAGTTAGATTTAGTGATGTTGAAGAACCACTGCAAAGAGAATTAATAAAATAAGACTATTAAAATTTAGGGGGCAATAATGGAAAATTTAAGATTTCAAACACAAGAAGATTTAGATAAATTTTTAAGCAAATTGCAATTTATTGGAAAAGGTACAGAAGGTAAATGTTACTTATGGAAAGGTAAATGGGTTTTAAAAGTTTTTTATTGCCAGATGGAAGATGAAAAACTTTTACAATTTAGCAATATAGATGTTGAAGGATTTTCTTTTATTAAGTATCTTATTTATGTTGGAGATACCATTGTAGGAGTCATTGCTTCGTTTGTAAAAGGTTATAATATTAATGATGGTTGTTTATCAAATGAATGTATTTCAGATATAATTTTAGCAAGTTCAGATTTAGTTTTAGGCGTTGAGGAAATTTCATATTTAAGTATTATGGCGTGGGATGTATGCACTCCAAATATTATTTATTATAAAGGTAAGTTAGGTGTTATAGATACAAGAAAATTTTATTATGAAAAAGAAGGTTATAATGTACTGCCTAATAACATGAGTGAAGTTATGAAACCAGTTGTTAATTCAGCTTTAGGATATTATTATTTGGATTACAAAACTCAATTTGATTCTTTAGAAATAAAACATTTCCTAAAAAGTACAAATAGTGAATATAGAGATTATGAAAACGATTTTTGTCTATTACAAAATCCACAAGAACTACTTTTAGGTATTAAAGGCGAGTTAGAAGAATTTTTACAAATGAGAATAGTTAGATTTAGTGATGCTGAAGAACCTCTGCAAAGAAAATTAATATTGTGATTGTTTTACATTATATATATTTTAAGGTATAATATTAAAGGTGATGGCAAAATGAAAGTGACTATTGATGGAGCTTTAATTAATGTTAAGGTTATTAGAAAAAAGAATAAAAATATATACTTTCGTTTTGATGAAGAGTTAAATTTGGTTGTTACAGCGAGTGTTTGGGTAAGTGAAAAAGAAATTGAAAAATTAATAATAAAAAATGAAAAAGCACTTTTAAAGATGTTGACTAAATGTGAAACTAAAAAAAATCGAGATAATGAATTTTGGTATTTAGGTAATAAATATGAAATTGTTTATGATAACAAAGTTCGAGATATAGAGTTTAATAATGGTGTTATTACGATTCAAAATGAAGCTACTTTAAATAGATTTATAAAAGAAAAAATATTTGAGATATTTACCTTGGAAGTTGAAGAACTTAAAAAGATCATTAAAACACCAAATTTTACTTTAAAATTTCGAAAGATGAAAACTAGATGGGGTGTTTGTAATTATAAAAATATGACAATTACTTTAAATACAGAATTAATTAAATATAGGAAAGAACTATTAAGATATGTTATAGTTCACGAAATGTGCCATTTTTATCATCATAATCATGGGTCAGAATTTTGGAAGATGGTTAGTAGTTATTATCCAAATTATAAGCAAGCTAGAAAGGAGCTTAGAAGCTAATGAATATAGATTCAGTAAATAATCCCAGAGTAAAAAATTGGATTAAATTAAAAGAAAAGAAATATCGTGATCAAATGGGTACTTTTTTAATAGAAGGAGACCATATTTTAAAAGAAGCTTTAAAAATGGATTTAGTAGAAGAAATTATTGCCATAAATGATAGCTTTGAAGTAGAGGGTATTCCTTATTATATTGTAAGTGAAGCTGTTATGAAAAAAGTTACTAATCAAGTTACTATAAGCCCTGTAGTTGCTGTTGCAAGAAAGATAGAATCTAAAGAAGTTTATGGCAATGTATGTATATTAGATAATATCCAAGATCCTGGTAATTTAGGAGCAATTATTAGAAGTGCAGTAGCCTTTAATATAAAAACTATTATTTTAAGTAATGATACAGTTGATTTATATAATGATAAAGTTATTAGAGCTAGCGAAGGGATGATATTTAATCTTAATTTCATTAAGGGTGATTTAAAAGAAATAATTAAAGATTTAAAAAATAAAGGCTATAAAATATATGGAACTGATGTTACAAGTGGTGTAGATTTAAAAAATGTGGACTTTTCTTGGAAAACTGGTATAATAATGGGCAATGAGGGCCAAGGAATGAAAAAAGAGCTTGAAGAATATTGTGATAATATGATAAATATTCCTATAAGTAATGAATGTGAGTCCTTAAATGTGGCAGTTGCCGCAAGTGTTATTTTTTATGAAATAAATAGATAGGAGATATTAATATGGATTTCAGTAGGTGTTTTGAAATGGATGTTTTTGAAAAAGTAAGATATTACTTAAAAGAACAGGAATGGGAAGATGCATATATTAACAGGATAATTCTTGATTCAGGAGATGTAGAATTTAATGTTTTTTTAAAAAATAGAGGTCAGACTTTTATGAAAACATTTGATAGAGCAGATTTTGAGGATTTAGTTATGGCAGCGTATAATAATATGTTTAAAGTTAGTATTCAACTTGATAGTGATGCTGAAGATACAGTAAATTATCGATTTTCTCCAAATAAAGAAGTAGAAGTTCAAAGATAATTATTTTTAAATAAAAAGGGTGATTTTATGGAGTTTATATATTTAGGTAAAATTGTTAATACTCATGGTATTAAAGGCGAAGTTAGAATATTAAGAGCCTTTGATAAGAAAGACCTTGTTTTTAAAAAAGGTTTTAATATTTATATTGGAAAGAATTTTATTAAAGAAACTATTAATAGTTATCGTGTACATAAAAATTATGATATGGTTACATTTGAAGGTATTAATGATATAAATGATGTTTTAAAATATAAGGGTTCTAAAGTATACATTGATAGAAAAGATTTGAATTTAAATAATAATGATTTTTTATTACAAGATTTAATTGGTTTAAAAGTTATTTCAGGTAATGAAGCTTATGGTATAATTAAAGATATAGTTCAAAGTAAAGCTAATCTATTGCTTCAAGTTCTAAATAATGATAAAATTTATTATATACCTTATATTAAAGAATATATTGGTGATGTAGAGATAAATAATGGTTTTATTGTTATAGAGAGGGCAAAGGAATTTTATGAGATTTGATATTTTAACGTTATTTCCTAAAGTTATTGAGGCTTATATTAGTGAAAGTATTATTAAAAGAGCTATTGAAACTCAAAAAATTGAAGTTAATATCATAAACATAAGAGATTTTACGCTACTTAAAAATGGACAAGTTGATGATACTCCTTATGGTGGGGGAAGAGGCATGGTGTTAATGTGTGAGCCAGTTGTAAGGGCTATTGAAGCTGTAAAAAAAGAGGATTCTAAAGTGTATCTTTTAACGCCTCAAGGAAAAACTTTTAATGATAATTTGGCAAATGAATTAGTTAACAGTACTAAACATTTAATTTTAGTATGTGGGCATTATGAAGGTTTTGATGAACGAATATTAAATTTTGTTGATGGGGAAATAAGTATAGGTGATTATGTTTTAACTGGGGGGGAGTTACCAGCACTGGTAGTTCTTGATACTTTATCGAGATTTATTCCGGGAGTAATTCAAGAAGAATCATTTATGAATGATTCATTTAAAGATAATTTATTAGATGCACCTGTGTATACGAAACCTCGTGAATTTAGAGGATATAAAGTGCCAGAAGTTTTGCTTAATGGGGATCATAAAAAAATTGCAGAATATCGTAATAGTGAGAAAAGAAGAGTTACACAAGAGAAACGACCAGATTTATTAAAGTAGGTGATTAGGTGAAGAGTTTTGTGATAAAAGAAATAGGAAATAATTTTGAAGTTATTAGTGTTAATTATAATTTTAATGGTTTTAATTATAATTTCCGAAACAAAAATTCATTAGGGGTAAAGGATATTGTTATTGTTAGTCCGGAAATTGCCGAAGGATTAATCATTTCTAGTTTTAATAAAAAATATAAAAAAATATTAGAGTTTTATATAAGTATAATTAATCCTGATGATGAGTCAGAAGGAAATTTAATAATAGCTTTAGATGAAATAGCAAGACTTCGAGCTATTATTATCAATAAATATCAAAATATTTTAAAAAAGAATAATGCAGAAAAATTATTAAAAAAATTGAAATTATTAGAAAATGAAGTTCGAACTAAATTAATTGATTTTAAACTCATAAAAGAACAAGATCTTGTTAATACTAATGTTGAAGAGAGTGTAAAAAGTAGATAATTTATACTTGAAAAAATAATTAAAATAGTTTATAATGATTAACAGCTAGTAGTTATGACTCCGTAGCTCAGCTGGATAGAGCAATCGCCTTCTAAGCGATCGGTCAGGTGTTCGAATCACCTCGGGGTCACCA
>CANSFH010000013.1 GCA_947646115.1 uncultured Mycoplasma sp. | reverse complement strand
TTTATTTCTGCTTGTTCAAAAGTTTTTTCACCATAATAATAATCATCCATAACTAAATCATAATTTTTTAGTAATCCATCTCTTTCTAAAGGACCCACTACTGAAAAATTATCTTTAATATAAACATTATTAAATTTTTTACTAGCCACCTATAATCACTCTCACAATCATTAAAACAAATGCTGCTAATATTCCATATAAAATTACTGAACCAGCAAGTTTAAAGAAATTAGAGCCAAGACCTGTTACTAATCCTTCTTTTTTATAATCTAAAGCACTACTAGATACTGAATGCGCAAAACCTGTCGTTGGTAATAATAATCCTGCTTTAGCTTTAGTCATCCAATTATCAAAAAAGCCTAATGCTGTGAATAAACTTGCACTAAAAATAACTATTAAGCAAGACCACATACTAGCATCCACCCTTGATAAATCATAAGCTCCCATTAATAACACAATCAAACCTTCTACAATAAATCCCACAGTACCACCTATTAAAAAGGCATAGATTGTATTATGTAGTTTATCTTCTCTTGGTTCATATTTCTTTACTAATTTTTGATATTCATCTTTATTCATAATAAACCTCCACTCTTATTATGAATAAATAAAATAAAAGTTATACTAATTTTTTCCAAAATAAAACCAAGAGTATTAATCTTGATTAATTTTTTAAATATTTAGGACTATCTATTTTACCAAGAAGATAGTCAGCAGATATACTATACTTCTTACATACATCATAAAGCGCATGAGTTGAAATATATATTTTACCCTTTTCATAATCTGATATTAAACTTGTCGCTATACTAATTTTAGAAGCTAACATTTTTTGACTTAATTTATTTTCTTTTCTAAATTCTTTAAATCTTATTCCAAATTTATCTTCATTAATTTCCACATTATAATCTTCATAATTTTCTTTATCTATTAATTCAAAAATAAAATCTATCGATACATTATAAAAATTACATAATCTATTTAAATAAATTAACGGAATTATTCTATCTCCATTTTCATAGTGACCATAATGACTTCTTTCAATACCTATAGCAGTTGCTACTGTCGCTTGAGTTAAACCTTTTCTAGTTCTTAAATATTTCAACTGATTTATATACATATTACCACCAGCGTAATTGTCTCACAAAATTCTTTTGTCTTTTCTTTTTGTGAACAATATCGATATTTTTCTTGACTTTAGTATACCCAGGATATATAATATTAATGTAAATGATAAATTTCTAATATAATTGAGCGCTCATTATTTAGAACTTTGTAAGGAAGGGATAAATAATGCAATTTGAAGTAATAAAGAAAAATCATAAAAAAGAAATAATAATAGGAGCAGTAGTATTAGTAATAATAGCTATTGTTTTAATAGTGAATAAAAGTTTTGCCAAATATCAAACAACAAAGAATGTACCAATAGCAAGTGGAACAATAAACTATAAAGTACCAGATTTTAAAACTATGGCAATGTACCAACAAAAAGCAAATCAAACATGTACCACAGATAGCTGCTATAGTGAGACAACAACAATGCCAAGTGCACAAAGCTATGTTATCAATGAAAATAAAAGTTATTGTACAATTAATAGTACTAAAGAAACTGGAATAACATTAAAAACAATAAATGGAAATCACATCTTTAAAGGATTAAATAAGAATAGTAAATGTTATTTATATTTTGATAATGTAAAAACATTTCAAGATATAATAAAAACAAAAGAATTATTAATAAGAGATGACTTTTCAAAAGTAATAACAGAAAATACAACAGGGAAAATGTACATGGCACTAGATAATGATGGAATAAGCTATTATTATGCAGGGGCACCAACAGATAACTATGTAAAGTTTGCAGGATTTTACTGGCGAATAATTAGAATCAATGGCGATGGAACAATACGAATGATATATGAAGGAACAGAAGCTCGTGCTAATGGAAAGGCATCAGAAAAAACACATATAGGAACAATTGCATTCAATACAAGTGATAATAATAACATGTATGTAGGATTCAAATATACTAGTGGTGAACTGCATGGAACAGGAACTGAATCAGAAATACTAAAAACATTAAATAGTTGGTATGATAACAACTTAAAAAGTTATGAAAGTAATATTGATACCAATGCAGGATTCTGTAATGATAGAGAGCCCAGTACAAATAGAGAAATAATTAACGGATTAGGTGGAACAGGAACAACCGAAACATACTATGTCGGATATTTGAGAATAAATTCAAAAGGATTAGGTGGAACAGCAATGCCAACGTATAAATGTAAGAATGAAAATGACTTATTTACAAAAGTTGGAGCAAATAAAGGAAATAAAAGTTTAACAAATCCAATAGGATTAATAACAGCAGATGAAGCAGTTTATGCAGGAGGACTTGGCGAAGATAATCGCAATTATTATTTATTCACAGGTTATACATACTGGACTATGACCCCGTATGCATTTAGTTCGGATGCTTATGCTTTTATGACTTGTTTGTTTACGTATGGTACTCTCGGCATAAACAATAGTTTGAATGCTCTATATCCTGTACGCCCAGTCATAAATATCCGTTCTGATGTCACCTTAACCGGAACAGGAACAGCAAGCAATCCATACGTAGTTCATTAATGGTGATATTGTGAAGTTTAAAATAGAAGAAAAAACAAAAGAAGAAACCAATAATAAATGTATAAGGTTTCCCAAAGAATTAATCGCTAAAATAAATAAAGCTACTGATAAAAAAATAACATTCTCCCAGTTTGTTATTGATGCTTGCAACTTTGCTTTAGATAATATGGATAAATAAAAATACATTTGTAATCTAATTACTTCATTCAAATTTTACATTAACTTATATTAATTTTTAGTCATCAATAATATAAGTTAATGTCTTTTTATTTTGCTAATTAATATTTAAATATTAAAATTAAGCATTAGCATTCTGATTGATATATTTTAACATTATAAAACCTTGCTTCTTAATCTGAAACAAGGTTTATTTAAATTACACTTCTACTTTGTCTTTATATAAAACTATTTTTTCCTTTTTTAAAGATTCTTGTACATCAATTACTCTTTGATTTTCACTTCCACACCATTTTAGTGTTGGATTTTTAAGTTCATCTTTAAATTGACCATCAACTAAAACATCAATATACTGTAAAACTTCTTTATCCATTAAATCTCTATCCATTAAAAATCCTGTCCAAGACCAAATAGTTTTATTAGGATATCTCTCTTTAAAAGCTCGAGCAAGTTTCAAAGTACCATCAATATTTTTAGGATGCATAGGTTCTCCACCCAATATAGATAAACCTACAATATGATCAAAACTACAAAGATCAAGTACTTTACTAATTGTTGCATCTGTAAACTCTTCTCCCCCATTAAAATCATGAGTTTCTGGATTAAAACAATTCTTACATTTAAATGTACATCCTTGCATAAATATTGAAACTCTGACCCCAGGTCCATTAGAAATATCCATCTTTCTAATTTTATTATATCTCATAATTATTATTAAGCATCTTTATTATCAAGATGTATTACTCTTTCTTTAATTTCTTGAGTTCTTCCTTTATTCCAGAAATTAGATCCAATATATCCACAAGTACGTCTTGCAACATTAAGCTTATCATGATCTCTATTACCACAATTAGGACAATACCACTCTAATTTATCATCAATTAAAATTTCACCAGTAAAACCACATTCATGACAATAATCAGATTTTGTATTTAATTCAGCATACATAATATTATTATAAATAAATTTAATAACTTCTAAAACTGATTCAATATTATTTGTTAAATTAGAAGTTTCAATATAAGAAATTGCTCCTCCTGGACTTAATTTTTGGAATTCACTTTCAAGTTTTAATTTTGTAAATGCATCAATCTCTTCAAATACTGGAACATGATAACTATTAGTAATATAATCTCTATCTGTAATACCTTTAATTACCCCAAAACGTTCACGAAGACATTTAGAAAATTTATATGTTGTTGCTTCAATTGGAGTTCCATATACAGAATAATCAATATCCTCTACTTCTTTCCATTTTTTACAAGCATCATTTAAATGTTGCATAACTTCTAAACCAAATTCTTTACCTTTTCCATTATCAGTATGAGAATGCCCTGTCATATATTTAACACATTCATATAATCCAGCATATCCAAGAGAAATTGTTGAATAACCATGATGTAATAAATCATGAATTGATTCACCTTTTTTAAGACGAGCAAGCGCTCCATGTTGCCAAAGAATTGGTGCTACATCACTTGTTACTTTACTAAGTCTCTTATGTCTTATTTGTAAAGCTCTATGACATAACTCTAATCTTTCATCAAATATTTGCCAAAAATCTTCTAAATTCTTATCACTAGATAAAGCAATATCAACTAAATTAATAGTAACAACGCCTTGATTAAAACGTCCATAATATTTAGGTTTACCATTATCATCAACATAAGGAGTTAAGAATGAACGACAACCCATACAAGGATAACATTGTCCTTCCCCATTTTTATCTATTTTAAGTTCTTTCATAACTTTTTCTGAAATATAATCTGGTACCATTCTTTTAGCAGTACATTTAGCAGCAAGTTCTGTTAAATAATAATACTTACTATCAGGATTTATATTATCTTCCTCTAAAACATATAAAAGTTTAGGAAACGCTGGTGTAATATAAACACCTTTTTCATTTTTCATACCTTGGGTACGTTGTTTTAAAACTTCTTCAATAATCATTGCCAATTCTTCTTTATATTCTTCAGTTTCGCCTAAATACAAACAAACACTTAAGAAAGGTGCTTGACCATTAGTTGTAGTCATTGAATTAATTTGATATTGGAAAGTTTGAACTCCATCAGTAATTTCTTTAGCTAAATCTTCTTTAGCATATTTCTCACAGTCAGCTTTACTAAATTTTCTAGCTTTATATTTCTCTAAATATTTTTTATAACTATCTCTAACAAAAGGAGCTAAATGTGTAAGTGTAATTGTACATCCTCCATATTGACTAGAATTAACAGCTGTAATTAATTGAGTAGCAATAGTCATAGCGGTTAAAAATCTATGAGGTCTTTCTATCATTACACCATTTATATTAGTACCATTTTGTAACATATCACCTAAATCAATCAAATCACAATTATGTAACGCATTTTGTGCAAAATAATCAGCATCATGGAAATGAATAATTCCTGCATCGTGAGCATTTACTATATCTTCTGGCAATAAGAATCTTCTTGTTATATCAGTACTTGTAATACCAGCTAAATAATCTCTTTGTGTTGTAACAATTTTAGCATTTTTATTTGAATTTTCAGTATTCCAATATTCACTTTCACCATCAATTAATTCTTTAATAGCTAAATCAGTCGTATTGCTCCTTCTTACTAATTCTCTTGTATATCTATATGTAATATATTTTTTAGCAAGTTCATATTTACCAATGCTCATTAATTTCATTTCAATAATATCTTGAACATCTTCAACAAGCATTCTCTTCTTACCTAATTTTTCAATATATTTAATTATATTTCTTATTTGAGTACTAGAAGCTTGATCTTCCTCTTCTACCTCTAAATTTGCCTTCATCACAGCATTTTCAATTTTTTCTGGACAGTAGTCTACCATATGTCCATCTCTTTTTATTATTTTCATACAACTTTATTTCCTTCCTTACGATAAACAAAGTATAACATATTTTTTCAAAATACTATTGTTGCAATTGCAACATTTAGTTTTTTTTGGTATTATTTTAATAGGTGATGTAAAATGCCAAATATTTTTGATGATATTTCCTTTAAAAACAAACAAAAACTACTTTACAGTCTAAAAGTTGACACATTAGAATTTAGTGCCAATAGCTCTATATTATCTTTAATTAAAGACGATAATATTATTGGCATTGTTTTAAGCGGATATATTCAAATCATTAGAACTGACCATAATGGTGTAAGAACAATTATCGAAGAATTATTTGATAATGATATCTTTGGAACAATGATATCTTCTCTTCAAAATAGTGAATATGATATTATTACCAAAGAACCTACAACTATTATTTTAATAGATTATAATCGCATTATGAACTTTGATATGAATAATAAAGGATATTATAATAAGTTTATTCAAAATTTACTTCAAATAGTTATTAAAAAAATAGAAGAAAAAAATGAAAGAATTGAAATACTTACCAAAAAAACCATAAGAAACAAATTATTAGAATATTTTAATATAACTTCTAAAAAAAATGGATCAAGAAATATTTATATTCCTTTTAATTATACAGATTTAGCAGACTATCTTGCAATAGATCGATGTGCTATGAGCAGAGAACTAAAATATTTAAAAGAAGAAGGCTTAATTGAAACTAAAGGTAAAAGAATAACTTTATTATATGATAAAAATATCTAATAAATTAAAAGAACAAATCATTTAAGATGATCTGCTCTATAAATTATTTATTATTATCTCAAACTAGCAACTGTGCACTTACCACTCTTATTGTTTATTGTTGCCCCTAATCTTTGACCATTTTTGTCTGCCCATACATAACTAGTAGAACTTTCAGACTTACTTGAAAGTATTCCAGAAGCCCCAAGCTTCTCTACTAATCCTTTATAGGTAATTCCTTTATCCAATAATTTTTGAAGTTCCTTCTTTGTTGGTAATTCAACATTTTCATCTTTAATAGAATCTTTATCAATAGTTGCCTGTATTGTTTGTTTACCATTAGATGATTTCAAAGTAATCCAATTTTTAGAATCAAACTTCCAAATTGGATCGCTTCCTATCATCGCATCTTTAGTAGATTCAAATCCTATAATAGCATTAATTTCTTCCATCGTGTTTGTAGATTCTATTTTTTCCATACATTCTACTATTGTACAATTTCCTTTAGGTTCATCTTTTGGCTTTTCTTCTAATTTTTCTTTAGAACAACCTGTAGCCAAAAGTGCCCATAAAACCATCATAGAGCCTAACATTAATTTTTTTAGTTTCATTTTGTTCACCTTTCCTCATTCTAGTGATAGTCTAAAAATCCAACTTTACTATCATCTTTTCTAACAAAATTATATTACTTTTAATTATAATTTTCAATATATTCCCACTATAATTAAATAAAAAAACTAATTATTTTAACATTTTAAAACATAAAAAAACCCGAAATTACGGGAAAAATTCATTGGAGGGGCCTACCAGATTTGAACTGGTGCTCGGGGAGTTGCAGTCCCATGCCTTACCACTTGGCTAAAGCCCCAACTAATACATTATATGCAAATTTAACTTGCAATATTATTGTATTATAATAATTTAATTTTGTCAATTTTAATTGTTATTTTTATAGATTTATTTGGCATTAAAAAGCAGAAATCAAAAATCTTATGAGTCTAAAATTTTATAATCACTCGCCAACTTTACCCACGTAATTACTTATAAAAATAAAAAAGTAGCAAATATTTTTTGCTAAACCTCCCCAATAAATAATCTACTGATATATTATACTTTTTTACATTATAATATTAAAATTGCAATGCACAAGCTAGCAGAGTGCGTTAAAATATGAAAGGAAGATATGTACACCAACTTTATTGTATAAATAACGTACTTAAGAAACCAAAATTTTTATATTATGGCTTCTTTAATTTCGATTAAATATATGTTTCTTATGATATATTTATTTTAGAAAAAAATTGGTAATTTTAAAATTAATTACCAATAATTATAAATGCTTATTTAACAAGTTCTATTCCTTTAAAAATGTAGTTACCATTATTTTTCTCAAATACATATTTATAAGTGCTAGCTTCATTTAGATAATCATCTAAAGATATACTATATTGTTCAGTTGGGTCTTGATTAAATTTTTCTATTACATTTTTATCCACAATATTATTATAAATAGTTATATGGGAATCTACACCTTCGCCTACCCAATCATCATAAACATATATTGATTTCTCATATATGAACAGTTCTTTATCTGTTTCTTCAATATCTGTTATTTTTCTATAAAAGAATTCATAAGCATTACCACCACAACCACCATCTAAAGTATATATATTTTTATCGCTATTATATCTAAACATACAATAACTATCGAACATTACAAATACAGTATCATGTTTATAATTAACATCTTTGCCAAATATTTTTTCAATATTATTTTCAATATCCTTTTGTGATATTTTCTCAACTGTTTTTCCGTTTTGTTCATCAATATACATTTTAATAGCGGTAGTTAAAATATAGCTATTTTGTAATTCTTTAGGATGTCCATAAAATTCCGTTAAAATAGTACCATCTTCACTTGGATTTACCATTTCATATAAAGTCTCTACTAAATCACTATTAATATCTAGTTTTTTAGTTTTATTAGTACACGCCGTAGTAATAAATAATGCTCCTAGAACTAAAATAAATGCAAATACACTTTTAAATATTTTTATTTCTTTTTTCATAAATCCATCTCTTCTTTTATACTATTTACTTGATTATATAATAATTATAATATTAAAAGATGATAATTTATAAATAACATAAACTTTACATTTTATAAGTGCAATATAGCATTTTACTTAAAAATTTTGTATAATAAAAAAGAAGTGATAATTATGAATAAAAATACTCGTTATATTACAAGAATATTTACACTAGATAGATTTTATTATGGTACAGGGTATACTTCCTGGGAAAACATACTAGACCAATATTTAGAAGAAGAGAGTATTCATTATGGTTTAAAAATAATTAGTGAACAAGAAGAAGCTTTTATCAAAATTGAATATTCTAATATCATTTGGGAATATAAAATACTTTTTGGTACCTACAAAAAGAAATATAAACCCTTAACGGATAATGACGAACGTTGGCAATTTATTGAAGAAAGTTTAAAAGCCGATTTAAAATCTATTGGTTTATCACACTTAAAAGAAGAAATACTAAATTCTTTAAAAAAGAAAGAATATTTTGCATATCAAGAAGTAACAGCGATGCAATTTAGAAGATATTGTGTATAAAAAAAGCTATTTTTTACAATAGCATTTTTTACATTTTCTTGGTATACACAAAGATATAATAAATTTATAAAGACAAGGGAACATAAATCTTAGATAAGTTAATTTATCAAGTGTTCTATTAAATGGCTTTGTAAACTTCATATAAATATGGCAATTAATAAAATTAAATATTTGCGCAATACATTTTATTATTCGATGTGTAAAATTAGGTTTATAATTAGAAGGACAACAATAACTAAAACAAACTATATTATCGCAAATTTCTATATTACCTTTAGAATATCCTGTATTTATTAAAGCCTTAACAAAAGCATTTTTCATTTCTTCACAAGGAAACTTAATACAAACATTCATTTTTAAGTCTTTTGGTCGCGAAAAATTACCAACATCAAAACCAGTTAACCACCAACTACATAAAGAACGATAAAAAAGTTTACAATTTTTAATAAGTGTAAAAGACATATCTAATCTTTCTGTATCTTTTGCTGCTCTATAAAAATCTTTACCATCTTGAATATATATACCTATTTCTGCTCCAGTTGTAAGACCATATTGTCCTTTCCAAAACTCAATCCTATAATTTTTACAATCATAGTTAAAACACACAGGAAGAGCATCAAATACCATATTAAATAGTGGTGCTTTTTTATCATAAATATCCATATATCCAAAATTTCTTTGCCAAGCATCATTTTTAGAAATTACAATATCTTCATTTAAATCGAATTCAAAACCAAAAGGTTCTAAAAATGAATTAACAGTACAAAGTTTTTCTTCATCACTCATACATTTTACTTTTCTTATAGCCCATCTTTTCCTAAAAAAATAACAAATCAGAAAAATTAAAATAATGAATATAAATATTCCTAAAAAAACATATTTCATATTTTTCACCTCCTACTATATATTAGAAAAATATATATAATAGGAAACGGCTAATATCTTTATAAATTTAAAATATTAATTTATTATAGTCGCAACTATATCTACTATAAATAAAACTATAAATAAAAAAGTAACTAATTTTGGAATTTTTCGTGCAAACTTTTCCAGTAAAGGTCTAAGTAAATAATTAACAAATGTTGCAAATACACCCCAAAATATTGCTGCTTCTAAACAAACGTAATGACCAAAATTAAATCTCATACTTGTATAATCCCAATAAACAACATGAAATAATTTTTCAATTAAAAACCCACCACTAAATTCAATTACACTCATAATAATCGAAGAAGCTAAAAAGAACACTAATACTTTAACCCATTTATTAGTTTTAGGCTTATCAATAATTTTATTTAAATACATTATACTAAATATAGCAAATCCATATATAAAAGTCCAAGGTCCATATAAAATACCACTATTAAAATTTGAACCAACTATAGCAGTAAATAAATTTTCAAATAAAAATCCTAAAAAAGAATATATAAAAAATAAATTCAAATAAAACATAATATCACCATTATTATCATTTACTTAAAATCTACTTTATATACCCATTATGAACTATTTTAGTATCTTTTACCACTACAAAAGCATCTTTATCAAGTTTTTTAATTAAGTTTACAGTTTCAGTTGTAAGCCTTGCTTTAACATCTATAATAAGTAAATCTTTAGGTCCATCTAAAGTATCTTTTAAAGAAATAACTGAAACTCCTAATCCTTTATCTCTTAAAGTATCTATTAATTTATAATTATTTCTTTTAGTAGTAACTTCAATACTGTTAACATTTTTAATAAATCTTCTTGATAAAAAACCTCCAATATAAGTCCCAGAGGCATACCCTAAACTATAGCAGACAGGAATCATTATACTATTAATTTCAGTACTAAGAGCTTTTCTTGCAGCTATAAACCAAACAAATACTTCAAAAAAAGCCAAAATAGGAATTAAAATACTTTTTTTCCTTACCATCATCATTGTTCTAAAAGTTGAAATTGAAACATCTATAATTCTTGCAAAAAATATTTCTAAACAAGTAAAAAGCATAATACCACCTTTAATATTATGCCTAAATATCCCAATTACATAACTTTTAATATCGCAATTATAATTAAAATTATAATAACTAGCACTATAAATATTGCCCCTAAATACTTATTTTCTTTATTCTTTCGATAATCTCTATTGATAGGCTCATTAGAATACTTGTCAGAATTTAAAAATACTCCCATGCGTGAATTTTCTTGATCTCTCATAAATTGTTTTTGCACTTTTATTTGCTCACTATCCATCATAGTTCCACATGATTTACAAATATATCCATAACTCGGAAGCGCCGCTCCACACTTTTTACAAAACATACTATTCACCTATTATTATTGTAAACCAAAAACCACTTTATTTGTAAATAACCAACAACAGTTTACATTATTGTTTACAAACTCTAATTCTATTTAAATTAATTATTTATTTACTCTTTCTCATTTGAATATTATAAGCAATCATCAAAGATAAACGATGTGGTGCAAAACGATTAAAAAATAATGTTAACTTCATAAGTAATGTTGGCACAATAATCATTTTATGCTTAAACATTTTATTTATAGCATATTCTGCTACTTTAAAAGAATCTGCTTCTCTAATAGCAAAAGTTCCTTTTGCCACTTTATTAAATTCAGTTGCAACTGGTCCAGGACAAAGAGCACTTATATGAACATTACTTTTTGATCTTCTAAGTTCTTCATTTATGGCCATTGTAAGTTTAGTAACATAATTCTTTGTTGCATAATAAGTGCTAAGTCTTGGCCCAGCCATAAATCCTGCACTAGAACAAACATTTAAAATATAGCCACTATCCTTTTTTATAAAATCTTGTAAAAATAATTTAGTTAAAATATGATAAGCTTTAATATTTAAATCTATCATTTTAAGTTCTATATCTAAATCAGTTTTCGCAAATTCACCAAACAATCCAAACCCCGCATTATTTATTAATATATCAATATTATCTTTTTTTACCATGTCATATAGTTTAAAAACATTTTTTTCCGACTTTAAATCTAACGTAATTATTTTTACATTAGTTTTTAATTCCTTTGCTAGTTTTAAAAGTCTATCTTCTCTTCTTGCTACCAATATTAAATCATAACCATGACTAGATAGTACTCTAGCCATATCTCTTCCCATCCCAGAAGATGCCCCAGTAATAAGTGCTAACATAAGTTCACCTCTTATCTCTATTTTTAAAAAAAAACGAATAAATTATACTCGTTTTTGAATAACTTCTAATAAAGCTGGAAGCATTTGTTTCTTTCTAGAAACTAAATCATCAATATAAACGCCTTCAAATACTTCATTTAAATCAAATGCATCTTTAACAATATCTTCAGCTTCTCTATTGTATAAAACATAAGAACCATTTTTATAAACATCAGTTATAAATAAAACCACACATAAATACTTATCATTTTTAATTTCATCTAGTTTATTAATATATTCATCAATATTTTTTTCAATCTCATTAAAGTCCATTGTCATAACTTGACTAATACCAAATTGATAATTACCAACACTATAAGATTTCATATCTTGATTAATTAAATCATTTACACTTATTCCTTCAATACTAGAAGCCGCTTTAAACATCTTATAACCATACTCATCAATATTAACATCCGCTATTTTAGCTAATTCAGTAGCCGCAGTTTTATCTGACTCAGTAGTAGTTGGTGATTTAAAAATCATAGTATCTGATAAAATAGCACTAAGCATTAAACCAGCAATATTTTTAGGAATTTCTATTTTTCTTTCTAAATACATGTTATAAATAATTGTACAAGTACAACCTACAGGCATACTTCTAAAATTAATTGGCACATTCGTTCCTATAGCACCTAAATTATGATGATCAATTATTTCTGTAATTTCTGCTTCTTCAATTCCAATAGCACTTTGACTAAAACTATTATGATCAACCATAATAACATTTTGTTTTGTATAATGATCTACATCTGTAATCTTAAGCATACCAAGACATTTATTTTGACTATCAACTATTGGATAATTAGTATGAGCTACACTATTTGCTATTCCTAAAAAATCTGTTCTATAATCTTTAGCATTAATAGTTATAGGTGTTTCATTAATATTAATAGAAATAATTCTATTACTTAAAATCACTTTATTCATCGTATTAAAACTATTATATTTACTAATTATTATATTTACTTTATTTGTTTTAGCTTTTTCTAAAAGTTCTTGTGGTAATTTATGATTACCAGTAAGAATAATTAATTTTATTTTAGAACTTATAGCATAATCTAAAATTTTATACCTGTCTCCTACTATAACAATATCTTCATGTGTTAAATTAACTTCATCACAAAAAGTCTTACTTTGATAAGATGCAACCATAACATTTCCTGTTATTTCATCATCAAAACGAAGTAATTCATTACCTTCTACACTATCTAAAATATTTTGATAACTAGTATCAATTTTCTCTTTATCTCCTCCAATTAAATATTTAGCTATTTCTTTTAGAGTCACAAAACCACTTAAAAAATTATCTTTTTTTACTAAAGGAATTGCTGTAATATTCTCTTTTTGCATAAATTTAAAAGCTTTAGAGATTGAATCACTTTCGCTAATATAAGTATCATGATTATAATCCATATCTTTTATTTTAACTTTTGTATCATTTAAATAATCTGGACATTGTACTTTAAAATAATCTAAAACAAATTTAGATTCTGTATTAATATGACCTAACACTTTAGGAACTGTATCTCTACCTTCCTTATTTAAAAGATAAGATAAAGCAATACTAGAACATACACTATCAGTATCAGGATTTCTATGCCCAAAAATAAATGTTTGCATAAAATTCAACTTCTTTCTATGTACAAAATAATACCACAAAAACATCAAAAATAAAAGAAAAAATACTCTATTCTTGAGTATCATTCTCTTTGTTAGTATCCACTGGTTTACGAACTTTTGTTATTTCATTAGTAACTTCATCCTGACTTCTATAACAATATCTCTCTAAAAAACATCTAAATACTCTTTGTGCTTCGGCATTACAAGTTTTAAAATTATTAATCATAAAATTTTTAATAAATTCATCTATTCTTACCCCAATATCCAAGTCAAGCAATAATAGGCCAAATGAAAACTTATATTCGTTTACCGTACCACTACCTCTGGAATAACTTAAAGAAGTATAGCAAACAAAATAAAAATTATTATGGTGTTGGCAAAACAATGACTTTAATTCCCCTACTGTTAAACCATCAAAATTCTCAAAAGGTATAAAATAACAAAGATTAGGATTATTATATATATACTTTTTCACAGCATTACAATCTTTACATTCTCTTAAAATATCAAAATCAAATTTTACTAAAGCAAATTTATAAGCTGGTATATCATAAGTATTATCTCTCATATTATTCTTCCAATACCAATATTAAAGCACAAATACTCTTTAAAGTCAAACAAAAAGAGAAGATAAATCCTTCTCTTAAAAAGTGTGAGTTTGAGTTTATATGTTATTTTTTTTCTTGTATAGGTTTATAAAGTGTGTATGTTATATATTAACTTATCACTTCTCCTTTCATGTTTATAAGTATACTACTTCTTTGTGAACTTTTTGTGAATGAATAGTGAAATAACCAAGGTTTACACTATCTTCTAATTTTAAAATAAAATGTTGACCCTTTCTTAAGCACACTTTTAACTCCATAATCAAATTTATGTTGCTGTAATATTTCTTTAACAATTGACAAACCTATTCCTGTAGATATAACATTTCTTTGATGTTTCTTATCTTTTTTATAATATTTATCCCATATATAATTTATTTCTTCTTTTTTAATACCATTACCCGTATCTTCTATTTCAACAATATATTCTTTTTTCGTAACTTTAACTCTAATATAAACTTTTTTATCTTCACCAGTATAATTAATAGCATTATTAATTAAATTATAAATTACCTGCATCATTTTTCCTTTATCCGCATTAACTATTGCTTTATCAGGTAATTCCAAAATAAAATTATAATCTTCTGTAGTCTTTAAAATATCATAACGGTTCATTACTTCCTTAATAACTACACATAAGTCAAACTTTTCTTTGTTTAACTTATCCGCCGAAGCTTGCATTTTTGATAAATCTAAAATATCATTAACTAAAATATTAAGTCTTTCTGTTTCTTCAATAATAACATTTAAATCTTTATCCATTTTTTCTTTATCTTTATAAGAAATATCCCTGACACATTCCGCATATGCTCTAATCATGGTAAGTGGTGTTTTGAGGTCATGTGAAACATTAGCCAATAAATCTCTTCTTAACTCATCTATTTTAGATAAATCTTTACTTACATGATTTAAAGTAGTAGCTAATTCATCAATTTCCAAAACATCACTACTATCAAAATGAATATTATAGTTGCCTTCTCCTAAAAGTTTAGCTTTTTTAGTTATTTTCGTAATGGGATTTGTTATTTTAATTGATAAAAAGTAAGATATAAAGCAAGATAAAACAATAACTATTATTGTAATAGAGGTTATTTGCCCTTTAAGTACTATACTAGCTCCATCCAAATCTTCTAGTGGTGAATAAATAAATACATAACCACTATCTTTCTTAATACCAGATAATATTGCTTTATTATTATTTTTTTTATCAATAAGCTTAATATGTTCTATACTTTTATTATTATTAATTATTTCATTAATAATATTTCCTACTTGAGAATCATCTTTAAGCCCACAACCTACCATTAAAGTATTATAAGATATTACTGTATTATTTAATACATATTGTGCACAAACACTATTATCATAAACTATATTTTCTAATTTTTTAAGCAGTTCATCTTCTTCATAATTTTTAATTGATTTAGCAATATTCTTAATTTTTCTTTCCTGATATTTTTCATATGAATACTTTAAAATTATTTTTTGTGAAATAATTAAAAACAATAAAATAGTTATACTAAAAAAAACTAAATAGACTAATGTTTTAAAATTAATACTACTAGTTTGCATCTTTAACTTCAAATTTATACCCCATTCCTCTAACTGTTTTAATAACATCTCGATACTTTCCTAAATTATTTCTTAATGTTTTTATATGTGTATCAACAGTTCTTTCATCACCATAAAAATCATAACCCCAAATATTAGATAAAATACTTTCTCTTGATAAAGCAATATTTTTATTCTGCATCAAATATTTTAATAAATCATATTCTTTTGGCGTTAATAAAACTATCTCTCCATCTATTGTAACTTCATGAGCTGAATCATTTAAAACTAAAGTTTCATACTGCATTAATAAAATATCATTTTGAGTTCTTTTTAAAACCGCTTTTACTCTCGCTACTAATTCCTTTGGTGAAAATGGTTTTGTAACATAATCATCAATCCCAATATCAAAACCAATAAGTTTATCAAATTCTTCACTACGAGCTGATAAAACAATAAAAGGGACATCTTGAATTTTCTTTATTTCTTTAATAGCTTGATATCCATCCATCTTAGGCATCATTATATCCATTATTATTAAATCTATATTTTCATTTTTTACTGTTAGAATAGCTTCTACTCCATTAGAAGCTTCAAATACTTCATATTTTTCTGATAATAAATATTCTTTAATAACTTCTCTTATTAAAGTCTCATCATCACATACTAAAACTTTCATATAACCACCACTTCCTATATTATAACAGATTTGTGAAGATTAAATGAAAAAAAGCATTTCTGCTTTAATATTCTAAATTACAATCATATCCTTTATTCTTATAAAACTCTTTTAAAGAACCAATTTGTAAAGGTAACTCTACTCCTGCCTCTTTATTAAGTTCTTCATATGTTAAAAACTTTGAGATAACAACGGTTGTATTTTCATCATTAAATTCTGCTGATCCTGTAATATTTTTATAAGTAATTTCATTTTTATCAGCCGATTCAGTTTTAAGAGTTTGATATTCTTCATTAGTTAATTTAAAAGTATAACTTCTCGTATCCACTTTATTAAATTCATTATTAACTAGTCCTAATTTATTGGCCTCTATAAAATTATCATTACCTTTAGTACACACTAAATATAAATCTGCAGCATTAGCATTTACTAATAATGAACCAACAACCTCTATTTCATTTCCCGATTCATCTTTTACAATAATAGGAACTTCATAAGTACCTGCTTGAGCTAAATTATCCTTTAATTTTAATTCGTCTTTAAATTCATAAGAACATTTCGAGTTATCTTCGCAAGATTCAATAAAATCTTCAGGTTTAATTTCTGCATTTAATTTAGCATTAACCTTTTTTAATGTAACTTCTGGTTTAGTTTTATCTACAATTTTAGCTGTACCTTTATAAATTGTATCTGCACAAGTTACTGCAAAAGGATATTCAGCATTAAGCTTATTAGTGTCTTTTATATCTGTAGTGTCTAATGAACATGTATTATAATCAATACCATAAAAAGTTGCATAGTCAGTAATTAAACTAGATACAGTTGAACCCATTTCAATTTCCACATTTTTTACTTTAACGGGAGCAGCTTTAGAACTTGAAATATGTAAAAACATATAAACTCCTACTCCTACTGCAGTCATAGCAAGTAATACTATTAAAACAAAAACTAATTTATTCATACCTTTTTTCTTACTTGGCTTACCTTGGTTTTGAACTGCAACTGGAGTATCTGGAATAGGTGGTACCATTCCTATCTCGTTAAATGATGGTACAGAATCATAATTATTAATTGTACTAGGAATATCATAAGGAAGTGGTTCTACCGGAGCTACTGGTTCAACAGAATTTGCTGGAACTTCTTCACTAGGCATTGTTGCCACAGGAGTTACAGGAGCTACTGAATCTAGAGCATCATTATTATTAAATGGCGGCACTGTTCCAATATTATTATTTGGTATTGAAGTAAATAATTCATTATTATTTATAGATTGTTGAGCTGAAGTATCAACTGAACCATTTTCTGCTGGAGTTAATTCTGGATTGATTACAGTATTATTATCAGGAATAATATCATCTGTATTAATCGGAGCAGGTATTGCTTCATTAGTTTCCATAACAAGATTTATAGGTTCTTCTGGCGTCACAGGTGCAACTGGTTCTACAGGCATAACAGGGCCTTTTTCATTTAGATCAACCACATTAGAATTATCTTGTGATCCTAAAGGAATAGGAGCTACTGGTTCTGGACTCAAATTATTACTATTATCGACATTTCCAAGCGAAATAGCATTAAAATCATTATTATTCTCATTGTTCATTATATCGAACCCCTTTATTATACCCTAATTATAACTTAAAGAAGTTTAAAATGCAATCAAAAAGAATAATTTTTATCATATACCACATTATTTAAAATTTAAAAAATATCGTAATAGTTTCACATACATGACATAAAACATCGATATCATCTGTTTAGGTATTCCAAGGATTAATCTTGTATCCTAGTTCTGCTATGTTTTGCCTTAACTTAACATATGAGTAGTAAAAGGATATTGGGCGCACACCATACGTGTTGTTCACGTTATTCCAGTTGAGGTTGCCAGTCGAATTCACAATGAACACGTTAGCGCCATAATTAGACGGAGACAGTACACTTTTTAGATTAACCCTATTTATTTCAT
The DNA here is from genome assembly GCA_947646115.1 of uncultured Mycoplasma sp. Classification (GTDB taxonomy): domain Bacteria; phylum Bacillota_I; class Bacilli_A; order RF39; family UBA660; genus Caccenecus. Next base: position 11,348 of record CANSFH010000013.1, on the reverse strand, counting down.
TCTTTTAAACTAATTTATTATTATCATTTTCTTTATATTAGCTATTTATATTATAGCATTTTTTATGAATATACGTAAACATTTAATATACTATATTTTTTTAATAAATTATAAAAAAAGAATAGCTTTTGCTAATCTTCATTTATAATATCTAACTTTGCTGTTTTCTCTAAAGTTATTACTTCTTCCCTATAATTTAAAGCTAATCCAATAGTAAAAATATATGAAAGTAAATAAAACCAAATCATTAAAACTACTATACTAGCTAAATTTCCATAAAACACATCATATCTTGCAAAACTAGTTGTATATAAACTATAAATATAAGTTATAAAAATAAATCCAACAGTTGTAAAAATTGCTCCTTTATTTACTTCCTGACTAGGTATCTTTTTATCTGGTGCCATTGTAAATATAATTTTTATAAATAAGAAAATAATAAACCAAGAAATAGGACCTTTTAAAACACTTATTAGAAGTGTAATATTCGTTAATATTTTCTCACTCAAATCCATTAATTGTAACATTTCTATTATTTTATTACCAAAAACACCAAATATAAGTAAAAATATAAATAATAAAATAATTATTAAAATCATTATAAAAGCTTTTAATCTTCTTTTAAAAAAATTAGAATTTTTAATACCATAAATCATATTTGAACTAGCAATAATAGAAGCTGCTCCATTACTAGCAATTACATAAGCAATAATTAAAGTTAAAAAGAAGTTCCATCCCGCTTTAATTGACATATTTACTCCTAGTAACATATTAGCAAAATCTGCACTAAAAGATTTAGTAATAAATTCACTTATAAATCCTAAATCAAAATGAAATACTGATGCTACATAAGTAAGAATTGTAAGCGTTGGAACTATTGATAAAACAAAAGAAAAAGCAAGATGTCCAGGAAGAATTTCCATTTCTGGTCTTGTAATAACTTTTATAAAATTACCAATTCCCCTTTTTATTTTATCTTGCATTTTCATCCTCTATTTTCTTTTTTTGCCCTTTCATTTCATCTGTCGCTTCTAAAATAGCATCCTCAATTGTTTTAATATTATCATTAATAATTGAATATCCAAATTCTGCTCCATATTCATAAGGTAATTTTTTAAATTCTTTATTTAATTTATGAATATAATTAGTTACTTGTTTTTGTGTATAACCTACTAAATATATTAAAAACTCATTACCATCTGTTCGCATTACATCACTGTTATCAAGTTGCGTTTTAATTAAAATATTTGCCGCAGCTTTTATTTGTCTATCGCCTTCTTCATAACCTAATGTATCATTAATAAATTGGATATTATTTAAATCAATAACAATCATAGTTTGTGGATAAATAGTATTATTATTCCAATTATTAATATATTCATTTAAATAATTACGATTTTTAAGCGTTGTAAGTTGATCAATAAATTTAAGACGATCTTCTCTTCTTATCTTTTTAGCAACTTTTATTCTCTTACTACTCTTATAAAAAATTATAATTATAATGGCAAATACTGCAAGAGTTAATAAAATATATTTAGCAACACTAGCTAATACTCCTCCAGTTTTAACAGTCATTGAATGCGAATACATTCCTCTATTAATCATTTCATTACTATCTTTAGCCATTACATATTTGCTAAATAATTTATAAAATGCACTATTATTTTTTGATTTAAAATCATATACAGAATTTAAAACATCAGAATATCTTTCACTATAATTACTTAATTCTTTTTCTCTATATAAATTAAATATATTTTTATCAATAACTATAATAACATCTTTTTTATTAAGTCTCTTTAAATCTTTATCATCTTTATATGTTTTAATATTTATTCCATCTATATTACTTAAATAGTTAGCTATTAAACTATTTTCTTCTACATATACTTCATTACCTACTAAACCTTTAACAGAATTAATTACTACATTATTTTCTTTTTTAGCTATTACAGAATAAGAAACTAATATTTTTGATGAAACATCATAATAATTATTACTCATATTATAATAATTAAAATATAAATCAATTTCTTTATTATTTATAGCTTGTTTAAATTTAGATAAATTATTATATTTTTTAAAATTAAAATCTACATCACAAAACTCACTAAAATCATATAGATACATCGCAACAATACCACCATAATTGCCACTCATAAGAACCTCATATGGACTATTATTAATAAATCCATATTTATAAGTCACACTTTTAAGCGCATCTATTTCCGTATCCGTAATCCCTAAAGCTTCTGCAAATAACTTAAATTTTTCTCTTTTATAATATGAATTTAAATTATCTTCTTTCCAAGTATTAAAATACTTATTAACAATTGTACTTAAAGTATCATTACTACTACTTATAACATAATATAGTTTTACATCTGACATATGATTTACTATATAATAATCATTTCTTAAAATTTCATCTAAATACAAAGTTAAAGGAACAATTATATAATCTATATTTTCTCCTTTACTCATTTCTTCCAATAATACTTCTTTATTCTCATAACCAGTCAGATTAATACCACTTACATTTGTTAAATAATCACTAATATAAGCAATTTCATCTTTTACTACCCCAATTTTTTTACCAGCAAAACTATTATAATTTTGAACTATTTCATCTTTTCTACTTACTAAAACATAATGTCCTTCAAAAAAAACACTATCATCTTTTTTTAAACTAGTTTTAACACCTAATGTAAGTCCTGATGGATTTTCACCATAATTAAATGTTACTGGATTAAGTTGTAATTTATAATCTCTCTCAAAATCATTAATAAATTCATAAAATATTCCTGACCCAGTATTTCCAAAAATATCAACATCATTAATAACATTTATATTTTGAATTTTATTTATGTTATCATTAATCCATTTTTTTTCTGATGAAGTTATTTTATTACTATCTGTTAAAATATTGTAACTTACAAGACCTATTATTGCAATTATAAATACTATTATAGTTACAATAAAAATTCTTTTTTTATTTTTCATAAATACCTACTCTTCTTTATCAACAACTGTATTATTATTCCAAACAATTCCACCTGTACCATTTACATTATGACTTCCAATTATTTGAAAACCTTCTTGCTCTGTAGTAGAATTAGCCATTATTAAATATTCTATATCATAAAAACCTTTAATACTTTCACTAAAATATTCTAAAGAAGCTAGAGCTTTACTTTGTGCTTCTACTAAAGTAGTTTTCGTAACAAAATTAATTATTACATAAATAGTTTTACCAGATATTTTAATTTTCACATTTTCAACTAATTCATCGTCTTCTAATTTTGAAATAATATCCTTTTGTTCACTTTCGCTAAATTCATGTTCAGATATTCCATCTAATCTATCGCCATATTTAGAACTCGAATCGCCTACAAAGTAAGTAACAAGTACAATTGACATTGCTATCAAACACGCTATAAGTATCATTAATAAAACTAATAAAACACTATTCTCACGCCAGAATTTTTTTAATTTTTTCAAAATTATCGCCTCTTTATCAATCAATATTATAACATTAATTATCATTTCTATCAATTTATAATTATTTTACGCTTTTTGACACTAAAAAATGTAAATAGCTTACAAACTATCTACAATTTCTTTAAACTTATTTTCATTCCAAATTTCTATTCCCAAAGTTTGAGCTTTATCATATTTACTACCAGGAGCCTCTCCCACAATTACGACATCAGTCTTCTTACTAACGCTATTTACTGCTTCGCCTCCATATGATTCAACTAAAGCTTTTATTTCATCCCTACTCATAAAACTAATAGTACCTGTAATTACGAATTTTTTATTAGTAAAATTATCATTTATTTTTGTCTCTTCACCTAAATAATTCATATTCAATCCTAAATCAGTCAATATATTAATCAAATTTATATTATCTGGATTAGCAAAATAATTAACTATATTATGAGCTAAAATATCGCCTATATCTCTAATACTAACAAGTTCATCATAAGTGGCATTTTCTAAATTAACAATATTTTTATACCTATTAGCTAGTAACTTGGCATTTTTAGCACCTATCCCGTTTATTCCCAAACCAAAAATAAGTCTTTCTAAACTATTATTTTTACTTTCTTCTATAGCAGCAAGTAAATTATTAACTTTCTTATGGCCATACCCTTCTAAAGCTATAATATCATCAGTAAATTCATTTAACCTATAAAAATCAGGAATATTTTTTATAAATCCTTCATTATAAAAATCCTCTATTATTTCGTCACCTAAACCATCAATATTCATAGCATTACGACTAGCATAGTGTATCAAAGATTCAATATTCTTTTTAGAACAGTTTTCATTAACACAGAAATAATCTACATTTCCTTTCTTGACAAGTTCACTGCCACATATAGGACAATTCTTTATCATTAGAAAAGGAACTTCTGTACCAACTCTTCTCTCTTTTTTTACTTCTACTACTTCAGGAATAACATCTCCAGCTTTCTTTATAGATACTATATCCCCGATCCTTAAATCTTTTTGTATACAATAATCTTCATTATGCAAAGTAGCTCGAGAAATAGTCGAACCCATTACTAATACTGGATCTAAAACCGCATTTGGTGTTACTTGCCCCGTTCTACCCACTGTAAATTTAATATCTCGAAGTTTTGTTAACACTTCTTCTGCTGGAAATTTATAAGCCGTTGCCCATCTTGGATATTTAGCTGTAGCCCCTAACATCTTTTGAGTTTCAATATCATTAACCTTAATGACAACACCATCTATTTCATAAGGAAGATCATTTCTTTTTTTTGTATATTCTTCTATAAATTCTAAAATTTCTTCTTCGTTTTTAACTTTTCTTGAAGCATCATTAACTTTAAAACCTAATTCTTTCATAAATTCTAAAGCTTCATAGTGAGTTTTAATTCCATAATCAAGCGGATTAGGTAAATGATAAATCCAAGTATCTAAATGTCTTTTAGCCGCTATTTTGGGATCTAATTGTCTTATAGAACCCGCCGCTGCATTCCTAACATTTTGTAGTTTAACTTCCCCATTTTTTTCTCGTTCTCGGTTTATGATATTTAAAGTAGCTTTATTCATATAAATTTCTCCACGTACTTCAATATCAATATCACGATTTAAATCTAAAGGAACTGTCTTAATAGTTTTTACATTATGAGTAATATCTTCTCCAACGATACCATCACCACGAGTCGCCGCATATATAAGCTTCCCATGTTCATAATGTAATGAAACACTAAGTCCATCTATTTTAAGTTCACATACATACTCTGGATTAAATCCCGCACTTTTAATTCTCCCCGTAAAATCTCTAATTTCTTCTTCATTAAAAACATTTGATAAACTTATCATAGGAATTTTATGTGTAACTTTTTGGAATTTATCAATAGCGTTTCCTCCAACTCTTTTAGTTGGACTATTAGGATCAGCATATTCTGGATATTTATTTTCTAAATTAATTAATTCTCTTAAATATTTATCGTATTCTTGGTCCGTAATAGTCGGATTATCTAAATTATAATATTCATAATTAGCTTTTATTAAAAGTGCTGTTAATTCATCAATTCTTGCTTTTACATCTTCCATATTACCAAATATTCTCCGGATATTCACCTTTAGCTACTAATTCTTTAATACTTATCTTAAGTTCTTCTAAATCTTCACGATAAGTTATTCCTAACCACTTACTAGAAGTAACAATATTTTTAAGAGTTATTTCTCCAGTTGCAATTTTTTCTTTAACTAATACTGGAAGCATTATTTCACTATTAAGTACTACATCATCACTATCATTAAAGAAATCTTCTATATACTTATCCATATATTTAAAAAATGACTTTTTAAAAGCAAACATATTCATTGATACAGGATGATTTACCTCAATTTTAAAAGATTTACCTGGTACTAAAGGTTCTGCTAATACTTTGTCACCATCTTTGGTTAATTTACTTTCAATTATATCAACAATATTACCTTTTTCTACTTCACAAACACCACGTTTTACACTACCAAATTTAGAGGCTGTTACATTATAAGGATAACTTATACAAGCATACTCTTTATCATCTTGACTATTATCTAAAAACTGACTTGCTTTTAAATAAGAATCAGAGCCATAGAAATCATCCGCATTTATTACAAGAAAATCTCCATCAACATAATCTTTAGCACTATATAAAGCATGTAAAGTACCCCATGGCTTTTCTCTTTTGCTAGTCAAATATAGTTTGTTTTTTGGAATATTATCTAATTCTTGATAAGCATATACTACCTCTAGTTTATCTCCAATTCTTTTTCCAATAGTCTCTTCAAATATATTTTTTAATTCTTTTTTTATCACAAAAACTACTTTTTTAAATCCTGCTCTTTTAGCATCAAACAAAGAATAATCAATTATAAACTCTCCATTAGGACCTACAGGCTCAATTTGTTTTAATCCTCCAAAACGACTACCCATACCAGCCGCCATAACTACTAGTGTTTTCATATACATTTTGCCTTTCTAATTACCAAAGTTTATTAGGATATACACCACTATCTATTAAATTTTGGATACTAATTTTTAATCCTTCTAAATCTTCACGATAAGTTATTCCATACCACATACCATTAGAAATAACATTTTTTAAAGTAATTTCTTTATTTTCCAGTAATTCTTTAATTAACTCTGGAAGTAATGATTCCCCTTTTAAAATTTCTTCATCACTATTTTCAAAATATTTAATAAAAGCATCATTTAAATACGCAAATAATCCTTTTTTAAAAGCAAACATATTCATTGATACTGGTTGTGTAACTGGAATATCAAATTTTTTCCCAGTTGCAAGCTCTTCAGCTTCCGCATGATCACCTACAAGTTCTACTTTACTTTCAACTAATTCTGTTATATATTCTCCATCTGTATAACAAACACCACGTTTAACACTTCCATATTTAGAAGATACTACGTTAAATGGATAAGTTATACAAGCATACTCTTTATCATTATGACTATTATCTAAAAATTGACTAGCTTTAAGATAAGAATCATACCCATAAAAATCATCAGCATTTATAACAGCAAAATCTCCTTCTACAAACGGACGTGCTACTTTAACAGCTTGTACAGTTCCCCAAGGTTTTTCTCTTAATGGAACTAAATATTCTTTACTAGGAACATCTTCTTTCTCTTGAAAAGCATAAGAAACTTCAATAAAGTTTTCAATTCTTTTTCCAATAGTCTCTTTAAATATACTCTCTAATTCTTTTTTTATAACAAAAACCACTTTATCAAATCCTGCTTTTTTAGCATCATAAACTGAATAATCAATAATAAATTCTCCATTAGGACCTACAGGCTCAATTTGTTTTAATCCTCCAAAACGACTACCCATACCAGCAGCCATTACTACTAATGTTTTTTTCATAATAACAAACTCCTTATTAATAACATTATAGCACAGAGAATTTATGACTGCAATAAAATAGACCTATTTTAATAGGTTAACAAAAAATAATGCCATTATTATGACATTATTATAATTTTTTTAAACCCTTATGATTTTTCATTAATTTTCTAATTCCAAAATTTCTTGCAAAAGCAATACTAACAAAACGATCATCAATATCTAATACTACACCTTTACCATAAATAGTATGCATTACAACATCACCTTTATTAAATTCTACGTCTTCAGTATTATACATTTCACTTTTATTAATAACTTTTTCTTCTCTAATACTCATATTACTAGACTCTAAATAATCATTATTAATTTCACTAATAAATCTTGATGGAGCATTAGTACTAGTTTTACCATAAAGAATTCTTTTTTTAGCATTAGTTATATAAAGTCTTTCCCGCGCTCTAGTAAAGCCTACATAGCATAAACGTCTTTCTTCCTCAATACCTTCATCACCTTCTAAAAAAGCATTTTGATGAGGAAATATCCCTTCTTCCATTCCTATAATAAATACTATTTTAAACTCTAATCCTTTAGCACTATGAAGAGTCATTAAAGTAAGCACATCATCATTATCTTGATGTTCTGATATATCTGCCACTAAACTTATTTCTTCTAAAAAATCTCCTAAATTAACAGAACCCGTACGAGCTTCAAAAGAAGCAGTAATACTTTTAAATTCCATTAAGTTTTCTAGTCTTAATTCACTTTCTAATGTTTTTTCAGTTTCTAATTCTTTTTTTAATCCTGATTTATCTAAAACAACATCTATTAATTCTGTTAAAGATAAATTAAGTGCATCATTTTGTAATTCAATTATTAAATTCTTAAATTCTAATTCTTTACCACTACTTATAGCTTCAAACATCGAAATATTTTCACATCTTGCTATATTTTCAATTTCTTCCACACATTTAGGTCCAATTTTTCTTTTAGGTGTATTTATTACTCTACGTAAGCTTATATCATCAAGAGGATTATTAATAAGTCTTAAATAGCATAACAAATCTTTAATTTCTTTACGACTATAGAAATAAAAACTACCAAAAACTTTATAAGGAAAATTATTTTTAAGTAATACTTCTTCAACATTACGTGATTGCGCATTAGTTCTATAAAATATTGCAATATCACTATATTTATAACCATCACTTAAAAGTCTTTTAATTTCATCAACAATTAAAGTAACTTCATGTTTTTCATCATAACTACGTAAATATTTTACTTTAACACCTTCACCTAAATCACTATATAGTTCCATATCTTTACGTTCTTTATTATTACGAATAACTGAATTAGCAGCATTTAAAATATTAGTAGTACTTCTATAATTTTGTTCTAACGGTATAACTACAGCATTATTATAATCCTTTTCAAAATTTAAAATATTTCTAAAATTAGAACCTCTAAAACCATAAATACAATTATGCACACAAATATCATTAACAATGAAATTTCTGGTTGTAGGAATTGAAATATCATATACTAAATCATTATAATTATAACTTTCCAATTTTATAATTTCTTCTTCTTGTATTTCGTTATTAGTTAAAACTCCTAAAACCATTCCTTCTCTAAGAGAACCAGCAGGTAAAAACTTAAACGAATCTTGTTTAGTTAATCTAATTTTTTCTACAATTGAAACATCAGGAATAAAATGAGATATTTTAGTTGCAAAATCAAAAGCTTCATCCATAGTAATTCTTTCAGTTTCTATTCTAAAGTCTTTGTTCTTACCATTTCTAACTTTAAATCCTGCATTCTCTAAACAAGTTCTATACTCTGGAGAAGTAGTATTAAAAGAAATTCGTTGGGCATAATAATTTCTCTTATTAGCTTTATCACAAGATAAGTAATTTATATTTATAACTCTATTAGAAACAGATTTATGAACAAATCCACTTTTTGAATAATGAGGATAATCAAAAGAAAGCATTTCTTCATTCATTAAAATGGAAGCTCGAAGTTCTGTAGGAATATTTTTAAAGAAGATATTAATATCATTTTGAGAAAATAGCATTTTTCTACCTTCAGAAAAAAAACACATTTGAGGTAATCCATATAAAGTAGAATAATATTGTTCATAATAACTAGCTTCAGTTTGACTATTACATCTCTTAAGCAACCAAATCTTATCAGCGTGTTCTTGATTTAATCTTTGCATTAAACCATTAACAATCTTTTTTCCATCACTTCGATAAGATCTGGTTTGGCCAATTCTAAAACCTAAACCTTTTTTATACATCATATAAACATAATAATTATTTTCTTCAATAGGTAATTTATAAAAAACTGTATGTTCTGGAGTACATTCTATAATTTTACCACTTTTAGTAGTAATTTTAATAATTCTTCCTTCATACCTAGTTGGTATTAATGCCTCTAATTTTTGATATCCTACCTCTCCATATCCAGTAGCAGTAAGCACTTGATCGTTTATTGTGACATTCTCTATATTTTTTATACCATCTAAAGTTTTTATCTTTGAGCCTTTTATTAAACATTGATTGGCATCACCAACTACAAATATATTTTTATATTTATCACCAATTAATTTACTCATTTTATATTGAACTTCATTAGTATCTTGATACTCATCAATTAAAATATATTTAAAATGTTCTTGATATCTTTCTAAAACATCACGATTATTTTTAAATAACTTAACTGGTAATGCTAATAAATCATCAAAATCCACAGAATTATTACGATGTAATATTTTATCATACTCTTTATATATTTTAATAACTTCTTTTTCCGCTTCTGTATTAAAATATTTATCTAAATCATTTTCAGTTAATAATTCATTTTTAATAAAACTAATTTTACTTCTAACAAAATAAGGACTAATTTCTTTAGGATCAATATCAAGTTCTTTCATGATTTTTTTAATTAAACTTAAAACATCATCACTATCTAATATTGTAAAATTCTTATCCATTCCAAGTAATCCAATATTTTCTCTGATAATTTTTAACCCAAAAGAGTGAAAAGTACCTACAAATACATGATTATCAGGAACAAGCAAATTAAGCCTCTCTCTCATTTCTCGAGCAGCCTTATTAGTAAAAGTAATTGCTAAAATATTATAATCACTTACTCCTTGTTCTATTAAATAAGCAATCCTTGTTGTTAAAACTTTAGTTTTACCAGAACCAGCTCCCGCAATAACTAAACAAGGTCCATCTACATGCATAACTGCTTCTTTTTGCTTTTCATTTAATTTTTCTAACATACTACCACCTATATAAAATTATAACATTTTAACCAAATTTAAAAAAGCAACTTTACACAAGTTACTTAATTTATTTTAATCGTATTTACTACTCCTAACTTTTTCAAAACGTTGTAATGAAAAAGATTCATTTTGAACTACCAACCTACACTCCTTGAAAAGTGTTCACTTTTCCATACTTCATTTCTATGAAACTACGTATGGATCACTTGTTGTGCCCTTTCCTGTTAATGTTACATCAGCTTTCAGATTTATTACTGGGCGCACACCATACGTGGCGTTCACGTTGTTGCTGCTGAGGTTGCCATCCGAATACACACGGAACACGTTAGCATACGAACCGTAAAAGTTCCACGGAGACAACGTCCAGTAATTTTGTCCTGTATATAAGTAATAACTTGAATTAGACTTTCCCCCAAATCCTCCTGCATACAATACTTCATCTGCTGTTATTAATCCTATTGGATTTGTTAGACTTTTATTTCCTTTTGAAGAACCACTCTTTGTGAACAAGTCACTATTATTCTTACATTTGAATGTTGGTATTTGGTTTGTTCCCCAGCTTCCATTTGATAATATTCTTAAATACGCTCCATAATATGTTGCTGTTGTTCCTGTTCCTCCTGAACCGTTACTTGTTGAATTACTTGTACTCGGTTCTCTAT
>CANSFH010000012.1 GCA_947646115.1 uncultured Mycoplasma sp. | reverse complement strand
ATAGTTATTCGTTACTGCGCCTCTCCAATAATATGTATCTCCATCATCATCTTTTACTGTTACATTTCCTAGTATTGTTTCCCCTGCACTTAATTTCTTATCAAAATACAAATAACATTTATTTCCTTTAGTTAATTTTGATATTACATGATTTCCGTTCTCATCTGTATATAATTTGGCATTACTATCTTTACTTCCATTTAGGTTACAATAGCTTTTACTTTCATTTATTGTATATCCTGATTCAGGCATCGTAGTTATTTCTACATCTTCTGCTCCATCATTTTTACACATTGCCATTATTTTAAAGTCTGGTACTTTATAATTTACTGTTCCTTCTGCTATTGTTACATTTTTTGTTGTTTGATATTTTGCAAAACTAGCCCTTACTATTAATACTATTGCTATTAATATAAATACTACTGTCACTATCAATATCTCTTTCTTATGGCTTTTCTTTAGTGTCTCAAATTCCATCTTTATCCTTCTTTCTTTTCCATTATAATTACTTATTCTTCCTTTTTCATCAACTTCGACATATGCTGCCAAAACTTCTTATTTTTCTTGTATTACACATTGCATTATCTATGATATATTTCTACTATACAATATTATTGATATATTTTCAATATATTTTTCAATATTACAGTCAAAAAACAAAATAAAAAAACTGCTAATTTCCTTTATTAGCAATTTCTTCATTTATATTTTTTATAAATTCCTCTAAACTTACATTAACTGTTTCTTCTTCTCCCCATTTACGATAACTAATAGTATTAGAATCAACTTCTTTTTGGCCAATAATTAAAGAATAAGGTATTTTCCTAATAACTGATTCTCTCATCTTATATCCAAGTTTCTCCTCACGATTATCCAGTTCTATTCTCAAATTTAATTCTTTTAATTTTTGATAAATACCTGTAGCATATTCTAAATGATATTCATTATTAACTGGAATAACATTTATTTGAACTGGTGATAACCAAAGAGGTAATAAACCTTTAGTTTCTTCTAAAACAAATGCTGTAAATCTATCAATTGTACCTAAAATAGCTCGATGAATTACTACTGGAGTTGCTTTAGTGCCATCACTTTCAATATAAGAAAGTTCAAATCTTCTTGGTAGCAAGAAATCTAATTGACAAGTTGATAAAGTTACTTCTGGCCCTACAGCTGGTTTAACATTAACATCAAGTTTAGGTCCATAGAACGCTGCTTCTCCAACTGCTTCATAGTATGGCATACCATATTCATCTAATACTTCGCGAAGTTTATTTTCTGCTCTATTCCACATTTCATCATCAGGGTAATATTTCTCTTTATCTTCTGGATCTCTTAAAGATAATCTAAATTTATAATCTTTAATGCCAAAATCTTTATAAACATCAAGAATTAAAGCTACAACTTTCTTAAATTCTTCTCCTATTTGATCTGGTCTCACAAATAAATGTGCATCATTTTGACACATACATCTAACCCGCTCTAACCCTTTAACTGCTCCACTAGCTTCATATCTAAAATCTGTTGCTAACTCACCAATTCTAATGGGTAAATCACGATAAGAATGAATTGAATTAGCGTACACAAGCATATGATGTGGACAATTCATTGGACGAAGTACAAATTCTTCCTCATCAACTTGCATCATTGGAAACATATTCTCTTTATAATGATCCCAATGACCACTAGTTTTATATAAATTAGTTGTTCCTACACACGGTGTATATACATGATTATATCCTAATTTTCTTTCTTTGTTATAAATATAATTTTCTAATTCTTTACGAATTATTGCCCCATTTGGTAACCATAAAGGCATACCTTTACCTACTAAATCATGAGTCATAAAAATATCTAGAGCTTTACCAATTTTTCTATGATCACGAGCTTTAGCTTCCTCTAACTCTTGTAAATGTGCTTCAAGTTCTTCTGGCGTATTAAAACAAATACCATATATTCTTTGAAGCATATTATTTTTTGCATCACCTTTCCAGTAAGCTCCACTTACTTTTAAAAGTTTAAAGTTTTTAAGAACCTTTACAGTTTCTACATGTGGTCCACGACAAAGATCAGTAAAATCTCCTTGAGTATAACAAGATATGATAGTATCACTTTCATTCATTCTTGAAATAAGATCAATTTTGTATTCATCATCTTTAAATTTTTCTAAAGCTTCCTTTTTACTTAATTCACATCTTACTATTCTTTTACCATCTTTTGCAATTTTTTTCATTTCTCGCTCTATAACTGGTAAATCTTCCATTGTTAAAGTAATATCACCTAAATCAATATCATAGTAAAACCCTTCTTCCACTACTGGTCCTACCCAAAACTTAGCATTAGGATATAAATGTTTCACTGCTTGTGCAAGTAAATGTGCACAACTATGGTTTAAAATACTTAATTCTTCGTTTTCTTTAATATTTATCATAATTTTTTCCTCCTATCAAATAAAAAACCACAAAACTACTCTTTAGGAGCAATTCTGCGGTACCATCCTTTATATCACTTAATTTATGATTATTAACGAAATCACCCGGAGAGTATTAATCTCACTTTTAAAAGTAGTAACTTATAAAACTATTTATTAACTTTCACCAACTGTTAACTCTCTATAAAATACATTTTATAAATCATGTCTTTTAATCAATCGCTTTCCGTACAAGTATAACATAATTATAAAATACTTGCAAGTTTTATATTATAACATTTTCTCCATTTTCACAATGTTTATAAAAATCTTTAAGTCCTAAATGAGCTTTAGGTTTCTTATATTTATAAACACATAAATAATCTAAATCCATAAATTTAAGATTATTATATTTCTTAAACTTATCTCTTACATCTGTAAGTAAATCATATAGACTCATATATTCATGTATTTTTCTTTCTTGACCCCAAGCATATTCAAACCAATAAAACTTTTCTTTCTCTTCATAAACAAGAAATGTATGCGCAACCACTTTTTTTGATTCATAATATGCCATAAAATATGTATTTGCTTTAATACCTAAATTTTTAAAATATGCTCTTTCTAACTCTACAATATCAAAACAAGTTCCAACTTTATTATTAATAACTTCTTCTGGTGTAGACAAAACATATTTCTTTTTAAAACCTTTATCTGGATCTAAATATATATTTTTATCAATATCCATCCAACCATAATTAATTCCGTTTAAAACATTTAAAACATCCATAATATTATTAACTTGTTCCATACACGTCACCTACTCGCTTATTATAACAAAAAAAGTAATGAATTGGCAAGCATAATTAATTTAGAGATGCCATCTTTCTCTTTCTCTCTGCCATATTTTCATTCTTTCCACTTTTTACTAAAGCAAGTAACCTTTCTAAAGTTCCTTCTCCTAATTCATTTTGTAGCATCATTAATAAAATATTTTGAATATTACTAGGAATATCTCCCAATACTATTCTATCATCCAAATACATTTCCAAATATTGATTAGCTATAATGAGTTCATTATCCTCTCTAGTATCACTATCATCTACCACTCTTAATCTATTATATTTAATTTCTAAAACATTCTTATAATTTTTTATTCTTCTATTTGTTATTCGAAATAATCCGTTAAAGTCTTTTATCAACACTGCCAATTTTTCATCTGCTTTATCTTTAAGAGCTTTAAGTGATACAATTACAAAGATTAATGGAAAAGAATAAAATTTTAAAAATAATCCCATAACTATTAAAAATAACATAATTAGTAAATCTTCTAATACATATTTTCTAGAAGTATTAACTAATACTTTTGATTTTCCTTTTAAAGAATCATTAATTTTGGCATAATATTCTTTTACACCTTCATCTACTATTTGGAGATGAAGCATAAGTTCATTGATAATTTCTAAATTTAATTCTTCTCCTGCAAATAAATAATGGTGAATTTCATCTAAAATTCTTTCATTATCCTTTAAATCTTTTTTTGCCGATTGTATTTCTATTATTTCTTTTTTCCTAAAATCAAACATGCTATAACCCCCTACTACCAAAAGCTAATTTCAAATATTATTAATTTTCTTACTAAATCCCTTTTTAAATTTTTTATACATAGCCATCACCAAACAGTTATATAATACTATAGTTATATTTGAAAGTCAAAAAAATTCTAAAACATTTTATCTACATTATCTGGAACTTCATCATTAACTACTTTTTTTATTATTTTATCTTTTAAATCTTTATTAACTTTTTTACCAGTCATTTTACTTAAAGTATCAATTACTTCACTTAATGTAGCTTCATTCTTCATATTACCATTTTGTAATTTCTCTGCTAAAGATATTATGGTATTTTTATCCACCTTTGTTTTTTTCTCCACTTTCTTAAAAAAAGAATCATTTAACATAAAAAAATACCTCCTAACACATTATATGTTAGAAGATATCTTTTGTTATTTATAATAATCATAAAATATATCATCTGGCTTTTTCTTAAATACTTTAGCTATTTTTAATGCTAAATCATAATATAATCTTCTATTACCATTTTCTATTTGCCAGTAATAAGCTTTACAAATTCCTAACTTTTTTGCTACAGCTTCATACGACATATTATTCTTTTTTCTTAAATCTTGCAATTTAAAATTTACTTTTGTACTACTTTTCACCATAAATCCTCCACTAGATATATAATATACCAAAAAATGCTCAATGTCAAATTTTGTATAGTTATAGTTGGGTAGACATTATTATTAATTATCAATAATATTAAGTAAGAGGAGCAGATAGTATGAACATGAACTTAAAACAAATAATAGGAATGAACCTTAAATACTACCGCTATAAAACTGGATTAAGTCAAGAAAAGTTTTATACATCTCTTAATTTAAATCCTAAATATTTAGCCAATATAGAACGTGGCGAAGAAAATATTACTTTTGATTATGTTGAAGAACTAGCTGAAAAAATAGGAGTAAGTGCTAATGATTTAATAATTTTCAATAAAGATCATATAGTTAATAAAAAAAGAATTGATGAAAAAATAAAAACTAATAGTTAAAGAGTCAAAAGGCTCTTTTTATTTTCTCTAAATTATAAAATGCAAAAAGAATAGTTTCCTACTCTTTATCTCCTTTATTTTTAAATTGTAAAATAATCGGTGTTCCTGTTAAATCAAAATTCTCACGAATCTTATTTTCTAAATATCTTTCATAACTAAAATGAACTAAACCTTTATTATTAACTTGAAAAGTAAATTTTGGTGGTTTATAACCTGTTTCACTTACAAAATATATTTTAAGTTTTTTCCCTTTATATGAAGGTGGTGAATTAAGACTTACTGCTTCTGTAATAACATTATTAAGTAAACTTGTTTTTATTTCTTTATGATTATTATTATAAGCACTTATTATTTCTGGCATTAAAGTATGAATTCTTTTTTTAGTTTTAGCCGATAAAAATACTACTTTAATATATTTAGCAAATTGAAATTCTGCCTCAATATCTTTTTTCCATTTCTTAATATCTAAATCAGGATTATTTATCGTATCCCATTTATTAACAACTAAAACAATTCCTTTGCCAGCTTCTATTGCATAACCTAAAATATGTTTATCATGTTCTAAAATACCATCAGAAGCACTAATAACTACTACACATACATCTGCTTCATCAATAGCTCGCATACTTCTAAGATAACTATAACGCTCAATATTTTCATAAATTTTCCCTTTTTTACGAAGCCCTGCTGTATCAATCGCAATATATTCTTCTTTATCATAAGTAAATCTGGTATCAATAGAATCTCTCGTTGTACCAGCAACATTACTTACTATTGATCTTTCTTCATTTAGTATAGCATTAAGTAAACTACTTTTACCAACATTAGGTCTTCCTATAATACAAAATTTAGGAGTCATATCAAAATTATTTAATTCTTCACTTATATCTTTTGTAATATATTCTAATAATTCATTAAAACCAATATTATGTTCTGCACTTACTCCCATAATAGTTTCAAATCCTAATTCATAAAACTCATATATAGCTTCATTTCTTTTTTTATTATCAAGCTTATTTACAACGACAATAACTTCTTTTTTACTTCTAATTAACATATCTCGAATATAATAGTCACTAGAATCTAATCCATTTTTTCCATCAACAACAAATAATATTAAGTCAGCTTCATCAATAGCAAGTTCAGCCTGCATTTTAATATCTTTGTTAAAATCTTCATTAGTGTTAATTACTCCACCAGTATCAATTACCGCGAATTTTTTATCTTTATACGTAGCACTTCCATAAATTCGATCACGAGTAACACCAGGTTCATCCATTATAATAGATTTTTTCTCTTTAATTAATTTATTAAAAATAGTTGATTTACCAACATTAGGCTTTCCAATTAAGCAAACACACTTTTTCATCTACTTAACCTCCTTTTTTTATCGACCATTATTCTATCACAAAATTTTAAATTTCACAAATATTATTACTATCAATATAAGCATTTATCTGATTATTCTTTAAATATAAAATAATTTCTTTATCATTTAAACTACTTTCATCTATAGGATTTATTACCTTATCATCTTTATCAGTTTCTAATTTGCCACTATTAATTAAGTCATTTACTTTTATTTTTAAACTTTTATAACCATTAAATAATTCTGTACTATTATTTAATTCATATTCATATTTTACAGCATAATCACGTGCTATTGAGGAAATCATTTCTAATTTAGCACAATACATATTCTCTTTGCTTCTACTAGATAAAGCTATTATTCCAGTCGTAGCCATTACACTAATTAAAGCTAATATTACAATAACACACAATAACTCAACTAAAGTAAAACCTTTTTTATTTTTCATAATTCCACACTCCTAAATGGCCAGTTGCTAAAATAGGTTTGATATCTTCAACATCTTCTAAAATCCAAGCATATCTACCTTCTTCATAAATGCCACATATATACTCTTGATAATTATTTGTTTTTATATTATTTATAAAATCTTTAGTCATACAAACGCAATCTACTAATTTACACTTACATATTATTTTACCATAATTTAAAAGCGTATCATTTACTAATGACATAAGTTCTAAATTACAACGCCACTCTTTAGGAATTTTTGTTTTACTAGCATGTATATATAATTCTCCACGATAATTTGTTTTCCAACTTCTAGTTTCAATTAATTTTTTCTTTTCTTTAATAAGAGTAGCACCAGGTTCAGTTAAACTTAATACTTTCATTTACTATCACCTAGTTTAATTATAAAGGATTTAATTTAAATTAACTATAATTAAATTCAAAGTTTACAACTACCTAACGAAAAAAACTACTATAAAAGTAGTTAACTATTTTATAAACTTATCTAACTTACTGCTTTCTGAAACTTCTAAAGTCACACCTTCACCACTATTAGGCTTTTTACCTGATGCATAAAAGTCAAAAGCAATAACAATAACTAGTATTACACTTAAAATCATTTTTATATTTTTATTTATTTTATCTAAAATATTAGCAAATAATGGCGCTGCAACGTAAGTCACAATTAACCCACCTATTCCAAATACTATTAAACCTTCTAAACATACACGTCCATTAATATTAAGGAAAAATCCTGTATAATCCCACCAGGCCATGTGATGTACTATTTCTAAATAAACACTTGTAGAATATTCAATAATTCCACATAGAAGCATTGAAAGAATAAAATAGGTTAAAGGATTTTTTCTAAAAGGTTTTAGTAAAACAAGCATCGCTATTCCTCCCGCTCCATATATAGGAAGCCAAGGACCATATAATGCACCTCTATTTACCAATTTACCATTTGTAAACAAACATAATATAACTTCATATGAAAAACCTATAATTGCAATAATAAAGAATAATAAAACAATATCCCAAAAACTATAATCTCTTTTATAATTTATATTTAACCATTTAGGAGTTCTAATATTTTTTAATTTATATTCATAAACTGGATATTCTTGAAAGTCTATTTCACTATCTAAATATTTATCATTTAACTTCTTACTATTTTTTATAGCTCTTGTTTTGGATAAATCTCTTAAATACATATATACTTCAGCTCTAGTCGCATTTATATAAGGAGTTACAAAAACTAAATTAGCTATATTAGCTGTTATAATACCTAGAAAAAACCAACCAATATATGACATATCAAGTTTAAACATTTCCCATTTATAGCCATCCATCATCTCTCGTGATAATTTTATTACATCACGTGCCTTCATATTTGGATTCTCTGCTAAAATATATGGTACCATTAAATATGAATAATGTTTGATAAACCCACCAATAATTGTTAAAAACCATAATATATTATAAAGATTTTTTAAAAACATAGTATAAACTATATGTAGTGTATTTTTAAATTTATATGGTATTAATATTTTATTTGCTTTAGTTTTAATATAAACTCTATTTTCTAAAAAGAATCTAGCTTGCCCTACTTCTAAAACTTCACTTACAAAAATCCAATAAACTAAAGAAAGAAGAGCACCAATAATAATTATAACACTCGCCCAAATTCTATCTTTAAATAAAGCTTGGTTTATAGCATTTAAAATACCAAATATATAAGAACCTGATTTAGAAACATTATTAGAAACAGTTCCAATTACTCCTTTAGTTGCACTAAATAAATTATCATTTTTAGGTTTATTTCCATTTAAAAATTCATTAACTATATCAGAATTAGTATCCGCATCAATTCTATTAATATTAACCGAAGGAATATTATCGTTATAATCTATATTATAACTTTTATTAAAACTAATAATAGTTCCTCCGACTAATATAACATAAATAAAACATACTGCAACACAAGCTTTCCAATTTCGATAAAAAGCATTTTTTCCTCTTTTTTTAAACTCAACTCTTCTTAACATAGTACTGCCCCAATCAAATACATTTTACCACAAATTGTTAAAAATTGTAACTTACAATACTGTAATATCTCCACTTGTAGTTTTTATATCGAGATTATATTCTCCTTTTGAGTGCTTAATATCTCTATCCCCACTTCTTGTATTTACATTTATATCTGCATCATTATTTAAATTAATAGTTACATCACCACTTACAGTAACAACTTTAGAATCATTATTAATTATTAAATCTCTTATCGTTACATCTCCACTTGTTGATTTAATATCAAAAGCTTCTCTAACTTCCATTATAGTAATATCTCCACTTGTTGATTTAACTTTAATATTTTGCGTATTATCAACATTTATATCACCACTTACAGTATTAATAACCGCTTCCTTAACTTTATCTACCATTACATTCCCACTTGTAGTATTAATAATAGCTTCCTCTAAATTTTTCACTTTAATGTCTCCACTTGTAGTCTTTAAATTTACTTTATTTAAAATATCATCAAAAATATCTATATCACCTGATATTGTATTAATATCTAATTCAATAATATTTTCTTTAGGCATATAAATAACTACTGCACTGTCACTATAACAAAAACCAAAACAAATAGACGAACCAATTTGATCAATATTTAATTCTTTATTATTCACTTTTAACTTAATATTATCTTTATTTTTCTCATTACCGTAAACTTCAACTTTAAAATTATTATCATTACTTTCTTTAATTTCTACATCATAACTTTTTAAATCAGTTTTTATTTTCTCAATATCATTCAAATTATAAGTTTCACTATATAATATTTCATGTTTTACTTGAAACAAGTCATGATTACCTCCAATCCCCCAAAACATAAATATTAAAAGACCAATTATAATACAACTTAAAATTATAATATTTGTCACTATTAAAACCCTATTCTTCATCATTATTCTCTCCTAACATAATTATTAACTCTACAACTCTCTTTGTTAATATCCCTACAATAAAAATTATCCAAGTATAAGCCCAAGCTCTAAAAATTAAACTTATACCAAAATAAATAATTATTGTAAGCATATTAATAATTGAATTAATTAATCTCCTTTTTTCTAAATTAAATACTCTTTTTGTTCTCTTTTCTTTGATTGGATTAGAGCAAAAATAATTAACTAAAATAACTGCAATAGAACCTAATCCTATTACTGATGTAGAACTAGATAAAGTATCATTTTTTAATACTTCATCAAATATCAAAACAAGCACCATCATTACCACAAAAATTACAATACAAAGTGATATCATTAAAGCTTTATTTCTCTTTTTTTCGAAAACTATCTCTTGCTCTAAATATGAATTACTACCTTTAAGTAGTTCATCAGTTGATATACCAAAAAAGTCACAAAGTGGTACTATCTTATCAAAATCAGGATTTGATTCACCTGTTTCCCACTTACTAATTGTTTGTCTTGAAACATTTAACACATTAGCTAATGTCTCTTGACTCATGTTTTTATTTTTTCTTAAATTATATATCTTCTCTCCAATAGACATATTTCTTCACCTCGATATCATTTTATAAAAATATTTAGTT
The DNA here is from genome assembly GCA_947646115.1 of uncultured Mycoplasma sp. Taxonomy (GTDB): domain Bacteria; phylum Bacillota_I; class Bacilli_A; order RF39; family UBA660; genus Caccenecus. Next base: position 20,581 of record CANSFH010000012.1, on the reverse strand, counting down.
GCACGCTACCAACTTTAGTTAGAAATTTGTCAACTAAACTTAACATTTTTAAAATTATTAAGTATTTTCTACATTTGTTAGTATTTTATTCCTATATTCTTCTAAATTTATATTAGCAACATTTTTAATAAAAATATCAACTTTGTCATTATCTAAAATATTATTACCTAACTTAATATTAACTATTTTTGTTTTTTTAACAATGTCTTTATTTACGATATCCCAATAAGGAAAATCACTTAACTTATATTTATTTTCTATATATTTATTATTTAAGCTATAGCTAAAATATAAATCCTGGCAAAACTTATCATAACTAACATTATCTATATAATCATTTGAAAAAAAATAATTAAAAAATAAATAATCAGTTAATAAATGTAAAAACATCCCTTTTTGATAATCTGTATTTATTTCATTAACCATTACATATTTTTTTAAATCAACTTTATTAGCTAAATACTCTTTTAAATTATTTTTATCTTGATACCCACTATAATGAGTATCTTTTTTACATCCTAAATCAGGATCAATAATTCCTTTATAAAACTCATTTATATTAATTATTTCATTCTTCTTTAAATACTCTTTACCAATAGCTATATGAATATGAAATCCTGCCATAATATCACCTAATTTAAATTATAACACACTTATTACCTTTTTAAATCTTATTTTAAAATTTGATAAGTAATCGGAATAATATTATTAGAACTAACAAAACTTACTATAAATTTATTTTGTTCTTTAGAAACAATTATACCAATCGTACTATTATGAAATTCTTTTTTTAAATTATTATCAACCAAATTCATATAAAATTCAATTTGAGCTTTATCTTCTTTTTTTAGCTCTCTTAATTTTAATTCTACAACCACAAACGAATTTAAATTATAGTTAAATAATAAAATATCAATATAATAATCTTTACTACCATATTTAATTTTATATTCATTGCCAACAAAAGTATATCCTTCTCCTAGTTCTTCAAAAAATGTTTTTAATTCAGCTAAAATTTTTATTTGTAAATCTTTTTCTTTTAGTATATTATCATTATTTATTTTTATTATAATAGGATTTTTAATATACTCTCGAATTTTATATTCTTTTTTATTTATTTCACCAATTATTTCAATATGTTCAGGTTTATCTAAAAGTCTTTCATAAGCATTATTTTTAATTTCACTTATCAATTCTCTTTTAGATAAATTCCTTGTTATACATAAGTTAATATAGTAATTTCTTTTATTTTCTTCTTTAATCGGTAATATCGTTTTTATTAATGTCCAAGAAAGTTGCCCCACTGGGGCAAGAATTGGAAATATAGTATAAAATTGTCTAAATCTATTTAAATTAGAATAATTATAACTATTCCCATAAAGCTTAACTAACTTTTCACTCCACTCTTTTATCAGTTTATTACCATATCCTGCTCTGGAATTTCCACCTTGCGCTTCTACAATTAATTTTCCTACATTCCAATACGTTGTTAGTATTTCATTATTATCTTTTAAGAATCTAGCTTTTTTATTTATTTCTTTTCTCTTAATTAAATGTTCTATTTCTTCATAATAATTCATGATATTTTCACCCTTAAAGTAAAATTACCTCAACTACTAACATTAATCAAAATACAGATTTTCAAATTCTACTACCAGATTTGCCAAAATTAGCTAACCAAATTTTCTAATTTTATCTAATAATTTATTAAAATCTATAAATTAAAAATAAAGAGTTACCCCTTTATTTAGTCAAATTTTAAAATATCATAATCATCAATATCCAGTCCGTAATGCTTATATATTTTTGATACGCCATAAGTAATTAAATCTTCTTTAGCATAACCAAGACTTTCAATAAAACTTACTAACGCGTCTTCTTCACTTCCTTCAAATTCTACATAAGTGGGAATTTTAGGCCAAGTATCAATATCAATTTCAATATCATTATAAATATATCTAGTTCTTTTATTTTCTTGATAACTACGAGCTTTATAACCTAATTCTTCTAAAATTAAATTAGTACTCTCTATATCACTAACTTCTATTTCGAGTTCTTTTGTTCCATCGATGCCATCATTTTTTATTTCTTTTATTGTGAGAGTAGTCTTTTCACCATCGGTTCTAAGTCGAATCCATTTTCTCTTTTGAACTGGATTAAAATCATAAATATATCTTCTTTGATTATAATTATTAATAAACTTTGCTCCTACTTTTTCTAATCTCACTATTAATTCACTCACATTAATATCTAAAATTCTTGCTTCTACTTCAGTTTTCATTTTTACCTCTTTCTAAAATATTTGCGATTATGCCATCAGTCATATTAATTCTTGTTGGAATAATATATTTAGTATCAAGTAAATCACATATTACTTTTACACAAAGTCTCATACCTCTAGTCCCTCGCCACCAAGAATCTCTATTAGTTCTTTTACCAATTTCATCAAGTGATGTTTCATAAAAATATTTATAATCATATATATCTAAAGTATTAATATCAATCATATAAGGAGCAGTATTATTATCATAAAAAGTATTTTTCTCTAATTTATAATTTGCTTCTTCATAAAAATATATAAAATCACTGCCAGCTAAAACTAATATATCAGCTTTATTTTTAGGTTTGTTGGTAACTAACTTTTTCATTTCATTTAACATTGTTTTATAATCACCAGTTACAATATCACTTCTTAAATCAGGAAATAAATCCGTCGCACTTGTAACCCCGAAATTATAAAATTGTTCTTCAATAAGTTCACCATTATTATATATTGCCAGTTCAGTTGAAGCTCCACCTGCAATCATTACTGCAATGCTACCTTTATAATGATTATCATAAGCTCCAAAACATGTATATAATTTTTCATCTTCACTACTTACAATGTTAAAATCTAATCCCGTATTATCTTTAAATTCTTTTAACCATAATTCTTTTGCTTCCTTATCTAAATTTCGAAAAACACTAGTTCCATATACATATATATTAGGTGTTTCATTTTTTAATATTGATATATAAGAATATAATATTTCCTTATCAGTATGGGCTATTTTGCCCTTCTTTTTAAAATTATCTTTAAATTCAATTGTTTTAAAACCTAAATCTTTAATCTTACCATTATCATATAATTTAGCTTTAGTATTTGTACTTCCTATTTCTACTACTATAAATTTCAAAATAATCCTCCTCCTAACTTTTTCTGAAATTAGAGCTTGCTGTTTTAAAAATTTAATATCTCTTCTTCATCCACATTCAATGCCTGTGCTACTTGCCAACGTGCCCATTTCAACTTATTCAAAGCCCAGTGAGCCTCACCATTCTCGCCTTGTGGGTTCCCTTGAATGCGTCCAAGTTTGTGTAACATCTTGAGAACGTTTTTATTTATTGGTGTTGATGCAGCATTATCTAAATATACTCGTTTCAATTCGTTTCACTTCCTTTCAACTCGTATGAAAAAGCGGGCTTTTTCGTGGTCTCTCTAAATTTTCTCATCATATCACCTCGCTTTCATTTATTATTTATTTGTGGTGTATTCCATAATAATATAACCGTTATACCCAGTCCAAGAGTCTGTTTGTATTATTCTAATTTTACGATTAGTAACATCTAACCTAATCATATTATTCATATCGTGTCCAACCATAGGAAGCATTCTAAAATTTGTGTTACTATATGCTGTTATCCAACCATACAGTCTAATTGCCAATTCCATATTAGTTGGAACATCGGCTATTTCATAAGTACCTGCTGCACTTAATGATACTGGATATATTCTCCTATATATTGTTTTGCCGTTTATCCAAGTTCCTATTGGAGTCTCATCTGTTGAATACTTAAACAGATTTTCGAGATTGACCCCCCTCCCGCACTCACGATTTCAGTGCTGAGTAATTTATCTCCATTTAAAAATTTCTTAATCGCCATATTTATTCCTTTCTGTCATAGTAGGCGTACACAAGTCGTCTGCTAACCTATATGTGGTCGAACTACTATGTGCTGATGGTGTGGTGTTCTTTGGAGCATTCTCCAAGATGTCTATTAAGTCTTTACATATAGTCTCTTGATTGCTATATATTGTCTCTAACACATCATCATTTGTGTTCAGCGTCACAATACCTTGCGCTTCTCCAAGATGTATATACTTAACATTCGTCCTGTGCCTCCCCATCATAAATTCTATCAATCATCTCTTCTGTTGGTGTTGCAGTAAATGTTGTATGTGGATTTGCTACAAGATAAAATTCCTTGTGACACCAATCACTCGGAATACACTCATCAAATCTTTCAATTCTTTTGGTACAAATTAGAAAAGTTACATCACTTCTAATTTTCATAATTTTCCAAGCATCGTCTCTCCAAGGGTCAGCTTCCGGAAGAAAAAAATCTGAAGTAAAACAGGTTGCAACTTCACTACCTGAAGGAATTTTATATTCACCATTTCGTGATTTTTTTAAAGGTAAGTTAAAATTAGTAATTGACTTTGTTACAATACTAGCATCTTTACCTCTTTTACTATCCAAGTAATATACATAGCAATTCAAACAACCTGGACTACATTTTTTACATCCATGCCATGGACTCCACAACAAATTATTCATAATCATATCCTTTATATTTAGTTATTAACTCGATATTTATTATAACTTTTAATAATATAACTATTTATATAGTCCATATTTTTTTCAATATCTTCTACTAGCTTAATTTGTGTTCTTGCTCTATCTAGATTATGCTTACTATAGCGAATTTTAAAATAGGTATCCCCATTTATATAGCCATTTAAGAAACGCATAGCAAGTTCTAAAGTAATAATTCTAATAGATTCTCCCATTAATGAAACTTCAGTTTCTGTTAAAAATGGCGCCATTTCACTTAAATAGCCATCAGTATATTCCCTAAATAAATCTAAACGTAAAAATACTTTACTTAAATCTTTTTCATCCTCTTTACAAGAAGATGAAGTAGATCTTATTCCATCACCATAATCAAAAAGCATACTACCTGGCATTACTGTATCCAAATCAATTACCGCTAAAAAATCTTTAGTTTCTTTATGCATTAAAACATTATTAACTTTTGTATCATTATGGGTAACTCTATAAGGAACTTCTGAAATTCCCAGTTTACTCGTTATAGTTGAGCAAATATCTAATCTTTTTAGGATAAAAACTATTTCTCTAGCCACTTCTAATGCTCTATTTTCAGCATCAATCTTGATATCTTCAATAAAAATTTTAAATCTTTTTTCTGTATTATGAAAATCCTTTATCGTTTCTTCCAGTTCATTCATAGGATAATTAACAAGTAATCTACTAAAATTACCAAAAGCTTTACCAACATTAAACACAACTTTTAAATCTGTTGAAGAGTCATATGAAATAGCATTATCAATAAAGTTATAAACTCGGTAATATTCTTTTTCACCAGTGCTATTTATCATATCACATAAAGATTTACCATCTTTAGTTTTAATAATTTCTAAAACTTTATGTTTATCATCTAGAAGCATATTTTGCTTTTTTAAATAAGACGTTACACCTTCAATATTAGCCATTAATTTATACGGTTCTCTAAAAACGGTAGTATTAATTTTTTGAATAAGATATTTTTTAATACTTCCATCGACTTCTTTAAAACTGACAATATATGTATTATTAATGTTTCCTGAATTTTCATTTTCAATCTTTATAAGAACTCCCGCAATATTAAATTTTTTTATTATTTCTTCTATCATTTTTTCACCTACTTATAATTAATAATCTCTAATTTATGACTTTTAAATTGATAAAAATTATTGCACACATCATTTATTTTTTCATTATGAGTTACAATAATCAATGTTTTATCTTTAAAATATTTTAAAATAAAATTTACAACTACTTCTTCTGTTTTTTTATCTAAATTAGACGTTGGTTCATCTAAAATATAAATATTTTTATCAAGTAAATAACTTCTTAAAATATTTAATCTTCTTTTTTGTCCCGTTGATAGTTTTAAACCTTTTTCTCCAACAATTGTATTTAATCCATCTTGAAATAATTCTATTTCAGTAAGTTCTAATTCTTTTAAATATGCCATTAACTTATTATCACTAATATTTTTACCTAAACATAAATTATCTTTAATTGTCATATTAAATAATTCCGTTTCTTGACTTATTACTCCAATATCTAAAAGATTATCTTTTAATAATTTATTGTCTATGGTTACACTTCCTGAAAAAGTTTCAATATTACCTAGAATCAGATTAACAAGTGTAGTCTTGCCTTCACCTGATTTACCAGTAATAGATACTTTATCATTTTTATTAATAATTAGTTCTGGTATTTCAATATTAAGATTAGTTTTAGGATAAGTAATACATACATTTTCTAATTTAATTTCTTTAAAATTCTCTTTCTTATCTACCCCATCCAAATCACTAAAAATACTTTTTAGTTTTTTCTTTATGGCATTAAGTTCAAAATAATTTATGATAGTACGTGATAACTCTTCGAAAATAAAGCCCATTTCAACATGTAGTGAAATATAAAAAGCTATTATTCCCAAAGTATCTATACCGTTTTTCATATCTATAAATGCCTTTAACAATCCTAAAATAAAAGGTATGACGATTAAAATATTTCTAATAATTTCTTCTAAAGAATAAAGTTTAACATATTTTTTATGTTTTTGATAACATGTACTACCCTTACTATTTATAATATTTAAAAAATAATCCTTGTTATTTAAGTGTTTTACTGTTTTCATGTTACTAATTAAATCAGTATAAGTAGACTGATATTTATACTCTTCTTCATATAAATCTTCCACATAATTGTTACCTTTTTGATAAATTTTAATACTTAAGAAAACACATAATATACTTGAAATTAAAGAGATAAAAAAGATAAGTACACTTTGATTATAAAGAGTATAAAATAAAAATATAAATGTTAAAATAATACTAAAATATTCCGCTTGTAAAATAGAATTAACTAAATTACTTATTTTTTCAATTATATTACTAAAATAACCCGTTTGATATTTAGATAAAACTGCCATAGGTACACGAGTTAATTTTTCATAAAATAGGTTATATTGTAAGTTAGAATACTCATATAAATAATTATCCGCATATTTTTTTAATAAATAATTTCCTATTACTCTAAAAGTTTTAGATATAATAAAAATTCCTATTACTATTAAGGCTTTATTTAAAGTAAAAGGCAAAGTTAAAAAAAAAGTAAATGCAAATGGTACAACATAGTAAATAAAATCTAAAAAAGCTTCTATAAATAGACAAATAGCTAATTTTCTTTTATCTAAACTCTTAAATATAAAATCTATATTATTCATAACTAACACCTATAAATATTTTAACATAAAATAAACCATATTAAAACTCGATTTTTATTTCGAGTTTATTTATCACTTAATAATTTATCAATCATCCTTTTATGTACTGGTCTAATAAAATCTACAATATCTTCCCCATAAGCATCTTCTAAATTAATCCATTTTACGCCTTTACTTTCATCAGCTTTAAATGTTAAAGTTTCTTTATCATCCGCTTCTAATAAATAAACAACGTCTAAATGCGTATGAGCTGGTACATATTTACCTCTTTTTATATGCCCAACTATAGGTGATGCAGAAATAGCATAAATATGCTTATCCAATACTTTCACATTTAAACCAGTTTCTTCTAATACTTCTCTTTTTGCTACTTCTAAAAGATTTTCTTCTCCATCAGCGTGACCTCCCGGAAAAATCCACGCGTCATAAATGTTATGATATACTACTAACATTTTAGTTCTTTCCTTATTTACCACAAAAGCAGAAGCAGCAAAATGACCAAATTCATTTTCACGAGTTAAAACATCATTAAAAGTATTTATCCATTTTAACTGATATTCTTTAATCTTTCCTTCATCTGCATCAAACGGTATAAAGTTTGTTATTTCTTCTTTTAAATTCATTTTTTATTCCTCCCAAATTTTTATCCAACCTAATTTTAACCATAAATTAATTTCCTCGTAACCAATTACTTCTTTACTAGGCATTTTCAAAAGCATTAATAAAATATCTCTATCATTAAGATATTCTATAATTCCATAAGAAAGTTCTGCAAAAACCGCAGGTCCTATATAACCTTCTATTCCATTTTTATCTTCATTCATAATAAATAAAACATCTGTCTTTTTAATATTTTGATAAAATTCTTTATGTCTCATAGAATATAAATCTAGAAATTCTTCTTTATTTATATTTTTCGGATAATCTAATACTTCATAACCTTTATTATTAAAATAATTTACCCAATAATTTATTTTTTCTGGTAATTTAGCACTACCTGATACCACTATTTTTGGCATATATACACCTCTAATATGATAAAGTTTTAGTTAAATGATATGGTTTAAATTTAATATTTTTATCTTGTCCTAAACTCCATATAAAATCATTTATACTAATTGCCTCAACTTTATTTCCTAATTCTTTTTTTATTAAGTCAATCGCGACTAACATTGAAGCTCTTATTTCTACTTCATAAGTACTTCCTTCAGGAATTAAAACTTTATTATCAACAATATTACTTAAAGTATCACTATATTCTAAAATGCCTAGACCTCTTAATACTTGCGGAATTTTATAATCAGCACATCCAACTAAATGAGAACAATCTATTTCAACATTTTCTTTTAATTCCCTAATATGTAAAATATCTGATGTTAATAACTGTGCTAATTTATAAAAATAAATAGTTTGACCCTTATACGTTCTTTCATCTATAAATGTTGGAAAATTATTTATAATTACATCAAACAAATCTATATCCTTATAAATATCTTTAATATAAAGATAAAAATTACCATTCATTTTTTCCTTTATTACTGTACTTACATTTACTAAAGTCTGATATCTTTCTTTTAAAAGCGGAATTTCTGTATTTCCTTTTAGTGCATTTTCAAATTCCTTAAAACTAATTTTAGTAAAATCTAAATGTTTCTTTTTCTTTTTTAAACCTAATAAAGCATAAATCAATGCAAAAGCGCCATCTAAATCTCCATCTTCCGTTTTTATTGTCCATTTGGGATTACCCCAATAGCAGCAATTTATCGATCCATAAATTATTAAAAAGTTTACTATTTCTGAAACATCTAAATCTAAAATTCCGCCTGGATTAGAAATTAACCAATGTTTTAAGTTTTTAAATTCATAATTTATAATTAATTCTTTAATATTTTTCCTATTTATTTTAACATCTAAAGCATTATCATTAACATATTTTGCGCTAATTAAAACCTTTTTTAACATATTATTTTTCATAATTTTCACCTTTTTTCTTAAGACATCTTATTAATCTACTATTAAAATTCGCTCTTACCATTTGATATTCTTTAGCTTGTTCATAATCTATTTTGAATTTTTCATTAACATCTATTCTTGTAGGATCATATCTATCAGCAAATGCAACACCACCAGGCCAATATAATATCAATAGAGAAATTAAAGCAGCAAAAGTAGAACCTGTATGACCCTGACTATCTAAAACTTTATCAATTTCTTCCCAAGAACGTGTCTCATCATAACTTCTCATTATTTCTCCCGCATTAATAAAATTAAATAAAGTATCAATAATAGCCATCTTTCTAGTTCTTATGGTTCCTTCAATTATATCATTAATTGGCATCAAACCTCTAGGAACTAAAGGACCATATATATTTTCTCTTATCTTATGTTCCCATCTTGAAGCCATTTCGGGATAACAATATTTAGCATACTCGCCCATTCTATTAATAAATTCTTCCGCCATATCTGAATAAACTCTATTATTTTTAGTACAAAAAAGCTGTGCGCATGTTTTTACATCTTCTAAAATTTCATTAATTTCTTCTGAACTATAATTATTCATAAAACCACCCAATCATCTTGTAATTTTTTTATTTCATTTTAATAATTTTTAAATTATTTAATTTGCATTACTGCTAATTATTTTTCTATTAATTGTAATTTCACTAATTTCAATTTTTTTAGGCAATGATAATAAATATACCATGATTTCAGCAATATCGCTAGGATTCATCCACTCATTAGGATTTTCAATTTTTTTACCTGTATATTTTTCATGCATTCTAGTATTCATTCTTCCAACATTAAGTTGAATAACACGGCAATTATATTTTTTTAATTCTAATTGCAAATTATAACTAGTTCCTCTTAAAGCCCATTTTGAAGTTGTATACGCTAATTGACTTTCATATCCTTGCCTTAATCCTATTGTAGAACCTACATTTATAATATCTGCCTCATTATCTTTAATTAGCTGAATTAATTGAGAAGTTAAAAACATTGGTGCAATACTATTTATTTTCATTAAATTTTCTAGACAACCATATGTAATTTTATCTAAATCCTGTATTCCTGGTACTCCAGCACAATTTATTAAAGCATCAAACTTGTTATATTTTTCTTTAATAATATTACATGCATGAACCATTGATTCTTCTTTAGTCAAATCCATAGAAATAAAATCACAATCATAATCTGGTTTAGTTCTGCATAAAGCTATAACATTATATCCTTTATCAATACAGATTTTTGCAAATTCCTTTCCTAGTCCATCACTTGCTCCTGTTAGAATTATATTTTTCATTTTTATTCCTCCTTAAAATTATCTATTATCACTTTTCCTAATTCTTTTTCTTTGCCACTATATGAATGATCAGCATCTTTAATTATTTCAATTTTACATCTACTTATATTCTTACTTAAATAACCCTTTATAGTTTCAATATCTTCCGTTAAAACACAATCATCTTTATCACCAAATATAACTAATACAGGAATTGAAATATCTTTTAGAACTTTGCTTTCACTATTAATACCTTCTCGATATCTAATAAAATCATTTTCCCCATTAGGTAAAAAATCATAATAATATGTGCCTGCACTAATCTTGCCATTAGCCATTATTTTAAAATCTATTAATTCCTTTGACTTTTCTTCTTTAATTAATTTACTTGAATCATTAAAAGCTTTGCTGTATTCTTCATTATTTAAATACTTTTTTACTTCTGCTGGAATATCACAAGGAGCTAATAAAACAATATTTTTAATATCTTTATCATGCTTCATATGGTAGTAATATAAGACTTTATTACATCCATAGCTATGACCTTCTAATATTATTTCTTGATAACCTTTATCTTTAACCCAGTTTATTACACCTTCAATATCCAAAATTGAATCTTTAAAACTTTCCAAGCATCCCCCAATGATTTCATATTCCCTACCTTTTAATAATTCTGTAATAAAATTTACACCTCTGTTGTTAAAAGTTAAAAATGCTATATGTTGTCTAGTATAAGCCTTGGCTAAATCATCCAAAAATCTATTTTCATAAAAATTACCATTTAAACCATGTACATGAATTACAATTTTTTTAGTTTCTACCATGGGTGTATATAAAATACCAACTTGCTCAATTCCATCTAATGAATTTATTCTAATTAACTCTTGATTCATAAAAACCTCATTTCTATTATTTAGTATATCATAATTTAAATAAAATGAATTTTAATTTCTATATTATCATTTTTATCTATATATTCTAATTCATAATCGTAAAGTCTTTCATAACAATTTATATCTTTTTCATAGATTTCTTTTACATCTTTATTTTTTCCCTTAAATGTTTCCCATTCATTAAAATATGGTAATTCTATTTCAATATAAGAAACATCAAACCCAAATGCAGAAAACTCAATATTTCTTAATTTTTCTAAAGTTTCTTCATCGTTTATAACTCCTAAGGCATAATCAAAATATAAATAGTCATTTCTCCAATTCATACCTAGTCCAATTAATTTTTCGATGTCTACATATGAACTAAATAAATCCCAATATTTATCTAATAAATTTACTTGTTCCCAGTCTTTACATCTAACACTAATTTTATATCCTTTATATAACACAATCTCACCATTATTTTTCTTCTATATCATTTAAGACTAATGCCTTTTTAGGACAAAAGTTAGCACATCTACCACATCTTATACATTTTTCATAATCTATTTTTGGAGCTTCAAAATTTTCTTGAGTTAAAGCATTAACCGGACAAATTTCTATTGCTGGACATTTATGATCTTTAGGACATCTACTTTCTATGATATTTAATTTTCTTTCCATTTTTATCTCCTTTTACAGCTATTAATACTATATTAATTACAAAAATTGGTGCAAGGAAGGAGACTCGAACTCCCACGAATATTATTCACTACCACCTCAAAGTAGCGCGTCTACCTATTCCGCCATCCTTGCATACTTAAATTATAAATTTATGCATTTAAAAAGTCAATCTTTAGACTGACTATTTTCCACTAGTTATGGTTTTTAAATTCATTTTTAAATAATCCCAAAAATTTGCTTTTACAATATCTTCTTTAACAATTATTTTAACTTCTTTTATAATATTACCTTCATTATCAATAATTTCTGCTGTACCTACTTCTGAATCTTTTTTTATTGGAGCTTTTATTTCTTTAACTTTAATATTAAAACTATAATCTTTAGCTTTTTCCGTAATACCTAGTAATTCAGTAGCATCTTCTTTTAAATAAACATTAACTTTTTCCAATTTGCCATTTAATACTTTTACTTCACCTAACACTTTATCTTTAGAGTAAATAACATTATTCTTAAAAGAATTAAAGCCATAAGAGAGTAACGTAGCTGTATCTTTACTTCTAGCATCACTACTACTAGATTTCATAACTACACTTATTAATCTTAAATCATTTTTTTTAGCTGTAGCTGTTAAACAGTGTCCTGCTGCGGTTGTATATCCTGTTTTAAGTCCATCTACACCATCATAAAATCTAACAAGTCTATTAGTATTTACAAGCCATACTTGAGAACCATCTGGTTTCGTTAAATAATCTTCATATATAGATGTAAACTTTAATATTTCTTCATGCTTTAATAATTCTTGACCAAGTCTTGCCATATCTCTTGCTGATGAATAATGATTTTCATTATCAAGTCCATGTGGATTAGCAAAATTAGTATTAGTTAAACCTAATTCTTTAGTTTTATTATTCATAAGTTCTACAAAAGCTTCCACACTACCACTTATTTTTTCAGCCATAGCCACTACGGCATCATTAGCACTAGATACAGCTATACATTTTAGTAAATCTTCAACTTTATATTCTTCGCCTTCTTGTAAAAATACTTGACTTCCTCCCATACCACTAGCATTTTTGCTAATTATTACTTTATCAGTATAACTTAAATTCCCATTATTAATATTTTCCATAATTAGTAACATACTCATAATTTTAGTCATACTAGCCATAGGTAATTTTTCATCAGGAGTTTTTTCATACAATACCTTACCACTTGATGCTTCAATTAATATAGCCGATTCTGCATCTAAATTTAGAGAATCAGCTTTTACAACGGGCATTAAAAACGCAAACGCTAATATTAACACAACAATTTTTTTCAAAATAACACCTCTTAATAAAATGTACGCTTACATCTTCTTTTTATGACATTTCTTTTTTAATTAAAAATAAGTTAACAATTCTTTTTTTACCATATATAGATAAATAATTAATAACCCAAAAAATAAATACGCCTAAAAAGTTAGCAAAAAGGTCACTCATAGTATCAGATAGTCCAATATCTAAATAACCGCCATTTATTACTTTTAGCACTTCTTTATTTTTACCATATAAAATAGTCTCTTCAATTTCTAAAACTTTCTCTTCTTTATAATTTTTAACATTATCAATACTTACTGAGGCTATATCTTTAATTAAAGTATCTTTTTGAGTATCAGTATAAAAAATTTTATCACTAGTATATTCCACAAATTCCCAAGTTAAACTAACAGTCATACTAAAACTAAGCGTTAAAATAAGCACTATTAAAAAATTTATTTTATATTTACAAATTAAAGATAAACCTATCGATGTAAAAATAAAGCCTCCAGCCATATGTAAAATAAAATCCCAATATTTATAATCAATATAAAAATGATAAACCTCGCCTAAAATACTATTACTAAAAATAAAGAAATAAATTAAAATTTTAAAAATATGGGAAAACTTTAATTTACGTTTTCTTTCTAATAAATATGGAATAGATATTATTATAATGGTAATTATAGCGATTATACTATTCCGATAATCTTTATTAACTAAACTAATTATACTAGAAATTAATGTTAATAAAAAAAGTAGGACAAAGATAATATCACTACTCTTATTTAATAGTTTTTTTATTATATTCATATTATCATACCTCTTTTGTAGTATGACACAAATTTTAATAATTACTCAAACATTTTTATTATAACTTCTTTATATATATCTTTAGCTAGTTTATATCCATTTTTATTCAATGAAATAAAGTTATCCATCATTACTCCACTATTACCTTCCATTACTAAAAATTTATTTTCTTCTGTTTCAATTATATCAATACTGCCAAATTTAAGGCCAATACTTTTACTTATATTTATTGCGATATCTTTTATTTTTTCATTTATTGCATCTTCAACATTATCAATAATTGCTCCTTGAGATAAATTAAATTGCCAACCATAACTATATTCTTCACCACTATTTAAAACTCTATCATAATCTTTAGTTAATTCTTTATTTTTAAAATAATGTTCATTAAATTTAATTAATAATTCTTTTATAGTGCTTTTCCCATCGCCAATAACTACAGGTCTTTTTTTAGCATAAGTTAGTTTAACACTACTATCTACTAATATTACCCGATATTCTGTCTTAATTTTGTAAAAAGGACAAATAACTGCTAGAGTATTTCTTTTTAATACTTCACTTATTATTTGGAATAATTTTTCTTCATTATTTACATAAAATACTTCTTCACCGCAAGTACCATTATTAGATTTAATTACAACTTCTTGATGATATTTATTAAAAAGTTCTTTTATCATATGTTGATTATAATTTTGATATATTAAATGATACGTGGTGCTTTTAAAACCTTTTTTGGTTATAAGTTCATAAAAGGCATATTTATCATCTAAAATATAACCTAATCCTTGAGGATTTAAATCAAATTTATAACCAGCAATATATCTATTTTTATTTTTATACTCTAAATGATAAATCCAATTATCTGCTAAATATTGATATTTAATTCCTAATTCTTCACAAATTTCTTCAATTATTTTATTAAAATTTTGCATTAAAAACACCTCTTATTTATATATACTAATCCAGTTCATATCGAGCCAAAATTTAATTTCATCATAACATCCTAAATTAGAATCTGGCTCTTGTAAAATATATATTTTAATATTTTTATGATGAATTAAATTTAAAATAACCGCATATGTAAGTTCAGCAATAGCACTAGCTCCTACATAACCTTTAATACCATTTTTATCTTCATTCATTAAAAAGAAAATATCTGTTTTTTCTAAATTACTATAAAAACTCTTATAAATATTGGGTAAATCTCTTTTATAGTTCTCTAACGCTGCTAATTTAGGATAGTCAAGTATTTCATATCCTTTATCTTCAAAGAAATTTATCCAATACTTAACTTTATCTTCTAATTTACTACTACCAGATATAACTAATTTTTCCATTTTAACTCCTATTTTGTCCATTTTATTGTTTTAGTTCTCTAAACCATTTTGGTATAAATGTTTCATTTGCCTTTACTCCCTTTTTATGCAATTCTTCCCATAAAAAATTTAAATTTCTTTTTAAGATTCTAAAACTAAATTTAATTCTGGATCAGGATTTTGTAAAAAATCTGTATCATAATAATCACTTTGTTGCCAACTGCCACTTCTTTCTCCACCTATTTGAATTTTGCCATTAAATCCTAAACTAATTCTAATTTTAGCAAAGCTCCATTTTTGACCTTCACGATTCATATAGCAAACTCGAGCTTTGATTGCATAATTGCTATTATTTTTATTTTTAAGTATTACACCAGCTATATCAGGAAGTTCAAAATAATACTCTCTATCTTGATTCTCATAGTCATGGTGTGCTGATACGCTTTCTAAACCATCATTACGTATGTAAAAAATTTTATCTCCAAATATTATTTCTGGATCATCTTGCTCGTTAAGCTGAAATATTTTTTCGGCAATATCTAAAATTTCTATTCCTATTTCTTCAAAATCCATGTTAAAACTCCTAATTAAATCTATTATAACATTAAATTTTAATAATTTAAAATAATTCAAATAAAAAAATCTTAAAAGACTTTATAAAGATTAATAAAAACTATAAGATTTAACTTCACAATTGCCTAGAACTAATCCTGCTTCTACTAATGGTCCTGTCGGAATTTTTTTATTAAAATAACAAGCAACTGGAATACTTACCCCACTATGAGTTACTAACATAATATTTTTATCTTTATACTTATTACATATATCATCTAAAAAATCATAAATTCTTTTAAAGAAATCTCGTATATTTTCAGCTTTATCATAATGTTCATTTTTATAATAATCCCAATAATCCCAGAAACCAAAATCTTTTGTTTCTTTACCTTCAAATTCACCAAAGTCACGCTCTATTATACGTTCATCATATATAATTTCAACATTCAATGCTTCATTAATTATTTCAGCAGTCTCTTTTGCTCTTAACAATGGAGAACAAATAATTAAATCTATATCTAAACTAGTTAAGTTATTTCTCATGATTTTTGCTTGTTCAATACCTTTTTCATTTAATGGCTCATCAACCTTACCCATTGCTTTTTTTTGAATATTCCAATTTGTTTGACCATGTCTTGTAATATAAATCATAAATGTTCTCTTTCTTTTTTTACTTTTTATAATCAATATCAATTTAAAAATAAATAACTAATTACAGTATATCATATATTTTTAATAATTTTTAGCAAAAATGCAACTAAATTATTTTGAATAAAATATCTTTTCCAAATTTTTCTAATATACCTTATCGAGATATGTATTAAATAGTTTTTAAAATATTAAATATTATATTTGTACAAGTGTGTTTATTAAACTGACAACATCAATAAATTTCTATAATATGCCATAAATTTTTGCATATTAAAACTCGAAACATAAAAGCTCGAGTATTAATCAAAATCTGGTGGCTCCAACGGGAATTGAACCAGTGACACAAGGATTTTTTTGACCTAATATCATATTAACATGGAAAAAGCACTTTAAATTTTATACTTTCACTATTAATAGCAACTTTATATCGGGTATTCTAATAAGAGTAATCTTTAAATTTTCCTAAAATTTAGCATAATGGTATTTAGCTTAAAATAATTTTTTAATTTAAATATTTATTATCTTCATTTACTTGTCGTTGCAAATTTTCTAATTCTTCTATGTTTTTATTATTTTTTAATGCTTCCATTTGATTTCTAGCAGATTCATTTAATTGAATTAATCTATCAGATTGTTTTATATTCATTCTAATTAGTTCAGCATTAGTATTCTCTAAATTATTTAATATAATTAAATGTAACAAATCTGTATAATCTCTCATATTTCCTTTTTTGGCAAGCTCTGGATTACTTTCTCGCCATTCTTTAGCAGTCATACCAAATAAGGCAACATTTAATACATCTGCTTCATTTGCATATACAAACTTAATTTGTTTCTCTGTTAAAGTTGGTACAATATATTTTTTAATAGCATCAGTATGAACCACATAATTTAGTTTCGATAATAATCTATTTGCATGCCAATCAATTTTATTTTGATAACTTTCATTTCGTTTTAATCTTTCAAATTCTTTAATTAAATATAACTTGAACTCTGGACTAATCCAACTAGCAAACTCAAACGCAATATCACTTCTTGCGTATGTTCCTCCACCATATTTTCCAGATTTAGAAATAATACCAATAGCATTTGTCTCTCTAATCCACTTTGTAGGGGACATTGTAAAAGCGTGCCTTCCTGCTTGATTTTTAAACTGGTCGAATTCGACCAGTTTAAAATTTTCGTTGTTTAATTCTTCCCAAACCCCTAAAAAATATAAAGTTTCTTTATTTCTTAACCAATTTTTTACAACATCTGCTGGGGCTTCATCATTCTGAGTTTTAGCTAAATCAGTTAATGATATATATTCATATCCATTAATTCGAACTACATTTATTTTATTTCCTTCAACATCCATTTCAGATTTTATTATACTATTTTTCATAGGTTATCTCCTTTCTTTTCTTAATAATTTCTAAAATAATTGTACCATAAAAATATTCATTAATCATTATTTTTTAACCTAAAATACCACACTAGCTAATCGAGTGTGGCAAATTACTTTAATTTTATTAAAGCAAATAATTTTAAGTGAACTTAATAATCGTGAAGTAAATTTCTTTAACATTTCCGAAGTATTAGAAAAAAGCAAAAACTATCTTTTAGATAATTACCCTGCTCTTGCTAGAATAGAAAAATATAATTATGTAAATATTAAAGAAGACGATATAGTAAATAAATTATCTATTGAATTTGGTAATAATTTTGAAATTAAAAAAGACATTACTTTGATTAGAATATATCTATATAAGTAAAAATTTGAAAAAAGGAAAAAATTTAATACTTATAATCATTTTATAAAAGTTTTATCTAAATCTTTCTTTAATTTTTCATATTTCTTTAAAAACTGTTTATAATCATCTATGCTAATATTATTCTTTGAATATACGCTATTTCTTTTTTTCTTCTTTTTACCATACAAAAAATAATCTTTGTATTCATTTATAAAATTAATATGTTTAGTAGTTGCTTTTTCTTCTACTAATTTAATAAATTCGATATTTCCTTTAAATTTTATAAATAAATTATAAAAATCAAAATATTCATCTATATTTTTTATATTGATAATTTTTTTTGATAAATAATCATATTGAACTTTTACTTCCTCATGTTTTGATTTTGGCACTCTTACTTTTCCTTTTGTAGTTAGGCAAATTCCTGTAATTTTTTTGTTATCTTTTGGGCCATAAATTTTAAATTTACTTTTTTTGATATTTAAGCCATTTCTTTTTATTATACCGAACAATGAATTTATAAATTCTTGTTTAATAGGAGTTTTAGAACTAAAAACTATATCATCAACATAAACTGTCATTGTTATATTATTAGCTAAAGCAAATTTATAAATGTATTCAAACATTCTGTAGTTTGAAAGATAAGCTAAAATGGGACTAGTTGCTAACCCTTGCCCTAAACCATAATCTACATTACCAATTATTGGATCATCAAGTGGACAAGTGCATAATGTTGCATATATTAATGCTATATCATTTTCTAAACTTAAATCATATTTAAAAAAATTAAAAACTTTATTAAAAGAGATTGATGGATAAAAATTTTGGATATCTATTGTTATTATATATTTATTTTCTTTATGGGTACTAACATTAGTTTTATATGAGCGTTTTTTTAAAGAAGAATGTAAATATTCTATTGAATAGTTAATATTCTTTTTATTTTTCTCAATAAAAGATAATGTAATTAATTTATTTATTTTTTTTAAAGCTTTTTTTAGCCATATTTCATTGATGTTAATAAGCATACGATATTTATTTCTATTATAATCTTCTGGACGATAGTCAAAAATATCATTTGACTCTTTTATAGAAAGATATCGTTCATATTTTTCTTCTTTAGTTTCTTTATTATTATCTTTTTTTATTTTTTCTGGCTTTCTTAAATAAAAAAACGTATAGCAATTACTTAAGGAAAGTCTAACATTATCCATATCAAAATATTCTGGAATATTAAAAATTTCTTTTATGCCTTTTCTACTATTAAAATTATATAGTCTACATGTTTTTAAACATTTTTTAATTTTATCCATTTTTCAACTCAAAATAAAACATTCTATTACAAAAATAGAATGACCCGTTCGTTAAAATATTAATAACCCAAGCAACAAGTTTACTTAAAAACAGCTCTACTATTAGGTATTCAGCAATAACTAATATAAACCATTTTAGCATTTTTTTAAGCCAAGAATCTTTTTTTTGCTTTTTATTATTGGCATTTTTCGTTTTAACTTCAAACTCAATATTTGCTTTAAAACTAAATTTCATACTTTTTCCTCCTTAATAAATATTTTTGGAGGCACTTACCCATATAACATGATTATTAATGGAACAGGCCATCCAGCTATACCTATATATGAGGTAGGTATCTTTATTTATTGACATTTGCTATGATTGTTCTTGAAATATTTTAAACCAAGAATGTAGCTTCTCCCCAATAAAGGACAGCCTTAAAGGCTAAATAATAACACCTTAAAAGGTGAAAATAATTACGATAAGCCCTGTTGCTTGATTATATAATACCATAAATTACCATTTTTTTCTACAATATATGCATAAATTTTACTTTTTTATACAGCAAATAAGTATTAAAAAATGTTAAATTTTAAATTGTCCCAAAATTGTCTAAAACTTAACACAAGGATTTTTTGTCCTAAATTAAGACATGAAAAAAAGCTCAGTAATTACTGGGCTTTTTGGTTATCTAAAATGGTGGCTCCAGCGGGAATTGAACCAGCGACACAAGGATTTTCAGTCCTCT
>CANSFH010000011.1 GCA_947646115.1 uncultured Mycoplasma sp. | reverse complement strand
TTATTTTTCTTTTCCATACTAATCTTCCTTTACTTCCCTATTTTAATACTTTAAATTTTTCTTTTCATTAGCTTCGACAAATCTTGTCAAAACTTCTTATCTTTCTTGCATTACGCATTGTATTATCTATGATATATTTCTAATATACAATATTATTGATACATTTTCAAGCTTTTTGTGAATATATCCTACTTTTATTTTTCTTGATCTCAAAACATAATAAAATTAACTTGAAAGAGAGTTATAAATATGAGATTAAAAGACATTCGTGAAGAAAAAGAACTCACTCAATTTGCTGTAAGTAACCATTTAGGAGTAGCAAGAGGTACTTACACTATGTGGGAAAATGAAAAAGATATTATTCCTTTAAAAAGACTATTGGATTTATGTTTTTTATATAATGTATCTTTAGATTACATTTTAGGATATACCAATATTCTTATATATCTCCATAGTAGAAAAAAACTAGATTTAAATATATCTAAAGAACGTCTAAAAAAAATTCGTAAAATAAATAAGCACACTCAAGAATATATAGGCAAAAAATTTTCTTTAGACCGCAGTCTAATTTCTAAATATGAAAAAGGCTCTACTTTAATAAGTACAACCTTTCTAATTGAATATATAAAACTTTATAAAATATCTGGTGACTATTTATTAGGCTTAATAGATGAACCTATCAAAATATATCCAGAAATTCCAGTAGCAAATTAAGTTGCTACTTTTTTTAATAAATTAAAATAGTTTTTAACATATATCTACACTACTACTTGCATTTAAACTATAATCACTAAAATCTTTTTTTAAATATAACGGATAAGCTGCGGCTCCAATCATAGCTGCATTATCAGTACAATAAAGCATTCTTGGTATTAACATTAATACATTATATTTATGGCATAACTTTTCCATTTCTTCTTTTAAATATTTGTTAGCTGAAACTCCACCTGCAATAACAAATTTCTTAATACCTGTCTCTATAAAAGCTTTCTCTACTTTTCGCAACAGTTCATCAATAGCAACATCTTGAAAAGACCTAGCTAAATCTGCTTTATTTATTTCTTCCCCTTTTTGTAATGCTTTATGATTTAAATTAATAATAGCACTTTTAAGTCCACTATAACTAAAATTATATGTATCATCCATAACTGGTCTTGGTAAATCATAGGAATGCTTTCCTTCTAATGCTAATCTTTCCACATTAGGCCCTCCGGGATATTTAAGTCCTAATACTCTTGCCACTTTGTCATAACATTCTCCAATTGCATCATCAAGGGTTTCTCCAAGCTTTTTAAACTTATAATCATCCTCCATTACCACCAGTTCTGTATGTCCTCCACTTACGATTAAAGCAAGAAGTGGAAATTCCATTTTATTTTCTAAATTATTAGCATAAATATGACCAATTAAATGATTTACAGCGATTAGTGGTTTATTATATATCAAAGCTAATGTTTTAGCCGCTTCTATTCCTACAATAAGACTACCAGTAAGTCCCGGTGCATAAGTAACAGCTATAGCATCAACATCTTCTATTTTCATATTAGCTTTTTTTAATGTCTCATCAAGAACCATTGTTATTGCTTCTGTATGCATTCGACTAGCTATTTCTGGAACTACCCCTCCATATAAAGCATGAGTATCCATTTGTGTATTTATTACTAGACTAACAACTTCACATCCATTTTTAATAATAGCCATACTAGTTTCATCACAAGAAGACTCAATAGCTAGAATATAATTATCTTTCATTCTGCCACTTCCTTGCCATTAAATAAGCATCATCATCTTTATAATATTTATCTCTTGTATGCACTATTTCAAAGCCAAACTTTTCATAAAGTTTTATCGCTGGTATATTAAGTGTAGCAACTTCTAATGTCATTAAAACTAAAGATTCATTTAAATCTCCAATTAAATAAGTTAATAAATTAGATGCTATATTTTTTCTTCTAAACTCTGGATCAACTACTATACTTAAAATATCACAAGTATCATAAAGATAAGTAGCTGTTATAAATCCTACAATTTTATCATCTTTTTCATAAACTATAACTTTCGATATACCATCTTCTAACATTTCATTAATTTTATAAACACTACTAAAATTATCATGAAGTAATTCTCCTAATTCATTAATCCTAGGTATATCATATATATTTGCTTCCCTAATCATTTATCCACCTCGATTTTCTTTACATATAATGGTTTTAAGGTATGAGGATTAATCCCCTCTTTAGTTTTTAAAAATTGGTACACTTTATTTAAATCAACATTTCCTTCTAATTTCATATTTCTTTGATAATTATTCATATCTTTATTATTTATATAAAAATAATCATTTATCAAGTTATGATTACTATCAAATTCTGCTCCAAATATTCCATTATAGTCTTTAATTCCTACTACTACATTCTCATTATAATTTAGTGCTAATGCTTGTAAATAAGATATTTCTTTAATTATAATATTTTTAGTATAACCAAACATTTTAGCTATAACAATTCCTATTCTAACTCCTGTAAAAGAACCAGGACCATTAATAACTATTATTTCTTTTATATCCTCAACTGAAATATTATTTTTATCTATAATTTCTTTTATTAAATTAATGGTATTAATAGAATGAGAATTACTTTCTAAACATAATTTTTCTAACAATTTCCCATCTTTAAATAACCCTACCACTAAATTAATAAAATGTGTATCAATATATAATGTATACATTTAACCCTCCATATTTATCTTAAAAAAAATCACTTTAAAAAAAGTGAGATTATAATACTGCATTACAAAGTTCTTCGTACTTTTCCCCATAAGGTTTAAATACCAAAATTCTTGTGTTTTCATCTACTATTTTTATATTTATATCCAGTCTTTCATTAGGTAGTCTATCTTCAATAAGTTCAGACCATTCTATAATAGAAATTCCCTCTCGATTAAAATAATCTTCAACTCCAAAGTCTTTATTATCATCAATACGATAAACATCCATATGAAAAAGTGGAGCTTCTCCATTAACATATTCTTTAACTATATTAAAGGTTGGGGAAGTTATATTTTCATCAATCCCTAATGCTCCTGCAAAACCTTTAACAAAAACTGTTTTTCCACTTCCAAGGTCACCATTTAAACATATAACCATTCCTGGAAATTTTTCGCTCTCAATATTTTGAGCCAATTCTAAAGTATCATCAACATTTCTAGATGTAAACTTATAATCCATTTTTACTCACCTGAAAATATTATAACAAACAAGAATATTTATATTCAAGAGAAATTAATACATTTTACAAAAATTATTACTACAAAAAAATATATTAGAAAATTCTAACCTTTATTATATTTTTAAAACATATTAAAATATATATGAGGTGTGAAAAATGGATTTTGTCGTAAGACAGACGAGGCAAAAAGATCCAGCTAGTTACAAATCTTTATATATTAAAGATTCTCTGTTAAAAGAAGTAGAAAAAATAGCAGAAAAAAATACCACATCTTTTAACAATGTAGTAATTAGTATGATCGAAGCCTGTATCTATGGTAATGGTGAGGGCCAAGAACAAAAAAAGAAAATTAACGCTTAAGTTTCTTTATAGATACAACACTCCTTGAAATTTTCACTCTCCAACTAGGTAGATAATCATACCTAGTTTTTTTCTTTAAAAAAAATTAGAAACAACTTCTAATTTTCATTAATTTATTATAAAAGCTAATTCAGAAACATATACCCTAACACTTTTACTTATTCCATTACCTTTAACAGTAATTGTAGTATACCCAACATTCTTCGGAGTAATTACACCACTTGAATTCACTGTTGCTACATTTGTATTACTTGAAGTATAAGTAAGTGTTGATATATTAGTATTTACACTTAATCTATGTGTATTACCCTTAAATATGGTAAATGAACTGTCATCTAATATATTTAAGTAATAATTTGTAGTTGTTGAAGAACCATTTGAATTAGAACTATTACTTGAACTTTTAGTTTTAACTGTAATATAAATTTTTTGTGTTAAATTACCAATCTTACCAGTAATAGTAACACTACCATTAGATTTACCTGTAATAACCCCATTTGAACTTACAGTAGCAATATTACTATTACTTGTACTCCAACTAACTCTACCACTTAAATTAGTATCATAGTAAATTTTTTCTGTATCTCCAATATATAGAGTAATTCTACTAGTATCAACATCAAAATAAGATTCTTTTACTACAATATTAGCACTAGCTTTCTTACCATCAACTGTTGCTGTAATTGTTACATTACCAGCTTTCTTTGCCGTCACAACCCCACTTAAATTTACAGTTGCTACACTAGTATTACTACTACTCCAATTAATAACTTTATTCGTACCTTGCCCAGTTACAGTAGCTCTTAATTGATAAGTATCTCCTGCATTCATAGTGTAACTATTTGTATTTAAAGAAATATTTGTAGCATTACTTGAATTGGTTATAGTACCTTGATTATAAGTAATACCACTTCGATTATCAATAAGAACTTTTCTATTGCCATTCATATCTAAATGATATTCATAAATAACCTTTGATGAATAAGTACCAATATATTGTCTAGCTATAAATTCTATTGTATACCCAACTACACCTGTACCAGCTTTATTATATACTTTTGTATATTTTGGAGCAGCAACAAATAAACGTGTATTTGTCCTATTAGCTAAATTAGATATTTCATTAGCTAATTTTTGATACTCTTTTGCCATAATATCTGTTACTTTATTATTATCATTAGCAGGTATATTATTAGGATTTACAGCACAATTTCCTGATACTAAATATGCTACAGGATAATACGAAGTATAATCTTTATTGCCATATGTACAAGTAGTAGTACTAGTAGATGGTTTAGATGTACTTGGCTTACTAGTTGAAGGTTTTGTAACTGTATTTGGTTTTGATGTACTAGTACTTGGTTTTTTATTTGGTAAAGTACTAGGTTTACTATTAGAATTATTATTACTATTACCATTATTATTATCACTAGTATTTTGATTATTATCAGTTGGATTATTTACTACATTATTAATGTTATCATCATTATTATCATCTGGTTTATTAATTTCATTATTATCTAACTTAATAGTGTTTATAATATAATCAGAATCTTCACCACAAACTAACTTTATCTTAATAGTATAACTGTCATCGCTAATTTTTGTAGCTTCTGCATAACTTTCTTGAAGTTCACAAACTTTATTATATTGATCTTTAAACTCTACTAATAATTTTGAATCAAACATCTCTCCTAATGTAATTTTCTTTTTCGCATTAGTTTTTTCAGGTAGTCTTGAACCAGTAAAATATTCTTCTGCAGCCACTTTCATAGATTGTAAATTAAATAATAAATTAGATTCTTTAGGTTTATTCTTATTATTAACTATTGAAATTAACCATATCACAACAAATAAAAATACTAAAAGTAATCCCATTTTTATTAATAAAGATTTCCAATTAATATCTATTTTATTTTTTCTTTTATCTTCGTACATTTAAAATCCCCCTTTAACCAATTAAAGTAACCCCTTCTCTTGGTTTTGCGTGCTATAATAACATATTTTACTAAATTTGTCAACAAAACATTTGACTAACATTTGTTCGTATGCTATAATATGATTACTTTTTGTGATAAATATTTTAATTTTTAACACACTAAAAATATATATTAAGGAGTAATAAACATGGATAAAATAATTGTTAAAGGTGCTCGTGAAAATAATTTAAAAAATGTTAATATCGAACTACCTAAAAATAAACTAATAGTAATGACAGGCGTATCTGGAAGTGGAAAATCATCTTTAGCATTTGACACTATTTTCGCAGAAGGCCAAAGAAGATATGTAGAATCCTTAAGTGCTTATGCCAGACAATTTATCGGCATAAGTGAAAAACCTGATGTAGATTCCATTGAAGGTTTAAGTCCTAGTATTTCTATTGATCAAAAGACTACCAATAAAAATCCTCGCAGTACTGTTGGAACCATAACGGAAATTTATGATTACTTAAGATTATTATATGCTCGCATTGGTATTCCATATTGTCCTATTCATAATAAACCTATTCGTAGACAATCAATTGAAGAAATGACTAATAAAGTTTTAGAATTAGAACCTGGTACTAAAATAGAAATAATGTCCCCTGTTGTTCATGGCGAAAAAGGTACTCATAAAGATTTGTTTGATGAATTACGTAAAAATGGTTACACAAGAGTTCGTGTTAATGGTGTAGTACACTCATTAGATGAAGAAATTACTCTAGAAAAAAATATCAAAGATAATATCGAAGTCGTAGTTGACCGCATAGTTATTGATGATTATGAGCGAAGTCGTATATTTGAAGCTATTGAAAATAGTACGAAACTTGCTGATGGTAAAGTATTAATTAATATTCTAAATAAAGAAGAAATTTTAATGAGTGAAAAATATGCTTGTCCTGATTGTAATTTTTCTATACCTGAACTAGAGCCACGTCTTTTCTCTTTTAATGCTCCCTACGGTGCATGTCCTGATTGTAAAGGATTAGGTACAAAATTAAAGATTGGTGAAGCTCTATTAATGCCTGATAAAGACAAAACTATTTTAAATGGTGGTATTAAAACTGTTTCTAGTGATGCCAATATTGATGTTACTGAACTTACTACTGTATGTAATTATTACAATATAGATATTAATAAACCTATTAAAGATTTTACTAGAAAAGAATTAGATATCATCCTTTATGGTTCTAAAGACAAACTAGATTTTAAATTTGTTTCTAAAAACGGTAATGTTAGATATACTAATGATTACTTTGAAGGAATAATTAATACTCTAGAACGCCGTTATATTGAAACAACTAGTTCTTGGCGTCGTGAATGGCTTGAAACATTTATGGTTGAATCATCTTGTCCAACATGTAAAGGTTCTAGGCTTAGCGATACTGTTTTAGCTGTTAAAATAAATCATAAAAATATTTATGAAGTAACGAATTTTAGTATTATCGAATTACGAGACTTTGTTGCAAATCTAAAACTTACCAACGAACAAAAAGAAATAAGTGGCCTAATTATTAAAGAAATTTTAAATCGATTAAATTTCTTAATTAATGTTGGATTAAGTTATTTAACTCTATCACGCAATGCTGGGACTCTATCTGGTGGTGAAGCGCAACGTATTCGTCTTGCTACTCAAATCGGTTCCAAATTATCAGGAGTACTATATGTACTTGATGAGCCAAGCATTGGACTTCATCAAAAAGATAACGAAAAATTAATTAAAGCCTTACAAGAAATGCGTGATTTAGGCAATACTTTAATTGTTGTAGAACATGACACTGATACTATGCTAGCTAGTGATTTTCTAGTTGATATTGGACCAGGCGCAGGAGAATATGGCGGAAATATTATTGCTGCAGGAACTCCAAAAGAAGTTATGCAAAACAAAAATTCCTTAACTGGTCGCTATTTAACAGGTGAAGAAAAAATTGAAATACCGAAAAAAAGACGTAAAGGAAATGGTAAATCATTAAAAATTGTTAAAGCCAAAGAAAATAATTTAAAAAATATTTCTGTAGATATACCTCTTAATAAGTTTGTATGCGTAACAGGTGTTTCCGGAAGTGGTAAATCAACTTTAATTAATGAAATATTATATAAGACATTAGCCGTTAAAATAAACCGTTCTAAAGAAATACCTGGAAATTGTAAAGAAATAAAAGGAATTGAAGAAATAGATAAAGTAATTCAAATTACTCAAGATGCTATCGGACGCACACCTCGCAGTAATCCTGCTACCTATGTTGGTGTTTTTGACGACATTCGTGATGTATTTACTAATACTAAAGAAGCAAAAATTAGAGGATATGATAAAGGAAGATTCTCATTTAATGTTAAAGGTGGTCGTTGTGAAGCTTGTTGGGGTGATGGCGTAAAAAAAATTGAGATGCACTTTTTACCTGATGTCTATGTTC
This sequence comes from uncultured Mycoplasma sp., assembly GCA_947646115.1. GTDB lineage: Bacteria > Bacillota_I > Bacilli_A > RF39 > UBA660 > Caccenecus. The sequence goes on along the minus strand of CANSFH010000011.1, from coordinate 26,122 downwards.
CATGTGATGTATGTAAAGGTAAACGCTATAACAAAGAAACTCTTGATATAAAATTTAAAGGAAAAAGTATTTCGGACGTTTTAGATATGCGAGTTACAGAAGCTTTAGACTTCTTTGAAAATATTCCCAAAGTATATAACAAACTAAAAGTTATGGATAGCGTAGGTTTATCTTATATAAAATTAGGTCAATCAGCTCCTACTTTATCCGGTGGAGAAGCTGGACGTGTTAAACTTGCTAAAGAACTCCAAAAGAAGCCTACAGGCAAAAGTATATTCATTCTTGATGAACCAACTACAGGTCTTCATAGTGATGACATTAAAAAACTTTTAGCTATTTTAAATCGTATAGTAGATAATGGCGATACTGTTTTAGTTATTGAACATAATTTAGATGTTATTAAAGTAGCAGATTATCTTATCGATTTAGGCCCAGATGGAGGTAATCTTGGTGGAGAAATTGTTGCAACTGGAACTCCTGAAGAAGTAGCTAAAAATCCTAAATCATACACAGGAATGTTTCTAAAAAAAATTTTAGATGATAATAAATAATTAATTTTTAGGGTTAATCTATTTAGCGATCACTACTTGTCTCCGTATAACTATCCTAATGCTAACGTGTTCTACGTGAATTCGGATGGCAACCTCAACAATGCGAACGTGAACAACACGATTGGTGTGCGCCCAATATCCTTTTAAAACTCAAATATTCGGTTAAGGCTAAATATAGCAGAATTAGGATACAAGATTAATCCTTAAATATGAATACTTTAAATATATAATACCGGTGTTTTATATCTTGAATATGAAACTATTACGGTATTTTTTTGTTTAAAAATAGTCAATAATCAATTGATTAACTTTAATTATCAAAAAAGATATTGTATAATTATAATGTGATATGTATGAATAAAAAAGGATTTACATTAGTAGAAATATTATCAAGTATAACCATAATGGCTTTAATTGCCACTATAGCTAGTTTTAACTTTGTAAAAATATTTGATAATGAAAAAGAAATTGGAGAAAATAATAAAGATAACATTATTACTACAGCAGCATGCATCTATATAGAATTAGAAGAAAACAAAAATCTTAAAAATACTTGTTTAATGAATAGATGTGAAATTACTACTGACACTTTAATAAAATCTGGTCTTTTAAAGGAAGAGGATGTTAATAACTCTAAAGTTATAAACATTTATAAAGAAAATAACGAAAAAAAATGTGTAATTAAATAAAGGAAGTGTAAACATGGCTAAATTATATTTTAGATATGGCGCGATGAATTCAGGAAAATCTACAGCCATAATTCAAGTAGCGTACAATTATGAAGAAAAAGATAAAAAAGTATTGCTAATTAAGCCTAGTATAGATACTAAAGGCAATGAAAAAGTTAAAAACAGAAGCAACTTATCACGAAAAGTTGATTTATTACTAAAACCTGATGATCAAATTAAAAAATATATAAGTAGAGATATTGATGCTATCTTAATTGATGAAGCTCAATTTTTAACCCCAGAGCAAGTTGATGAACTATACAAAATAACCAAATTTGAAAATATTCCCGTTCTCTGTTATGGACTTCGTTGTGATTTCAGAATGAATGTCTTTCCTGGAGCGATGCGCCTTTTATCTATCGCTGATGATATTGAAGAATTAAAAACTATTTGTAAATGTGGTAAAAAAGCTACTCAAAATATTAGATTTGTAGATGGTCAGCCAACCTTTACTGGTGACCAAGTAGCTATTGACGATAATAAAGAAATTAGTTATGAAAGTGTATGTGGGGAATGCTATTTAAAACATATAGAAAGTGGTGAATAAATGAAAGAACAAATAATAAATATTTTAAAAGATATTCATGAAGCAAAAACATTAATTGAAATAAATGATATGTTAAATCTTCACACTGTAGAAGAATATCAACAATTATCCAAAGTAATAAATGATCTAGCTGAAGAGTATATTTTGTTTAAAACAAAAAAAGATAAGTATATCTTAATGTCAAATTGTCCTGGTTTAAAAGTGGGTAAATTAGCTATTAATAAAAAAGGATTTGGATTTTTAATTTTAGAAAAAGAAGATGATATTTATATTTCAAGTAATAATTTAAATGACGCCATTCATAATGATCTAGTTTTAGTAGAAATTATTAAAAAAGGATTAAAACCTGAAGGTCGTGTTATCAAAATTATTAAACGAGAATTAAACAATATAGTTGGTGAAATAATCAAAGTAAAAAATAAGTTTATGATTAAACCTGATGATGACAAAATTGATTTACTTCTCTATTTAAGCAAAGAAACATCTAAAAACTGTGTAGAAGGACATAAAGTATTAGTTCACCCTTCCAAAAAAATTGGTAACAAAAAATATATTGCTGATTGTTTAAAAATACTAGGTCACAAAGATGACGCTGGCATTGATATTTTAAGTATAGCTTATAAATATGCCATAGAACCTGAATTTAGCCCTGATACAATTAAAGAATTAGAAAATATTCCAAATGAAGTCAATCCTAAAGAACTAAATAATCGTAAAGATTTAACAAATGAAATGATTTTTACTATTGATGGTGCTGATACAAAAGACATTGATGATGCTATTAGTTTAACTTATCAAAATGGTATATATACATTAGGAGTACATATAGCTGATGTTAGTCATTACGTTAAAGAAAATACAGCTTTAGGAGATGACGCTTACAAAAGAGGAACTTCAAGCTATCTTGCTGATACTGTAATTCCAATGATTCCCCATAAACTATCAAATGGTATTTGCTCATTAAACGAAGGTGTTATAAGACTTACCATGAGTTGTGTCATGGATATAAACGAACGGGGAGACATCGTAAAATATGATATATTCCCTAGCTACATTAAATCTAATAAAAAAATGACTTATAAATGCGTTAATGAAATATTAGAAAATAATAATGTACCTGAAGGATATGAACCATTTAAAGATACCTTAATTAAAATGAATGAATTAGCTAATATTTTACGCAAGAAAAAAGTTAGTCGTGGCTATATCGAATTTGAAATTCCAGAAGCTAAAGTTATTCAAGATAAAGATGGTAAAGCAATAGATATTGTTAAACGTACTACTGGTCCAGGAGAAAATCTGATTGAAGATTTTATGATCGCTGCCAATGAAACAGTCGCTACTCATATTTCCAATATGGATCTGCCTTTTATTTATCGTATTCATGCTCTTCCTAATGCTGAAAAAATTGAAGATTTCCTAAATCTTGTAAAAATAATGGGCTATACTATTGAAACTAGCATCAATGAAATAACCCCTAAAACCATGCAAAGATTACTTAATGAATTAAAAGACAAACCAGAATTTCCAATATTATCAAGTCTTCTTTTAAGAAGTATGAAAAAAGCCGAATATTCTAAAACTAACATTGGACACTTTGGTTTAGCAAGTATGGACTATACTCATTTTACATCTCCTATAAGAAGATACCCAGACTTAACAGTTCATAGATTATTAAAAACTTATTTGATTGATAAAGATTTTAGTATGGGAACCATTAACTATTTAGATAGTTCATTAGTTGCCATCGCTGAACATTCAAGTGAACGCGAAGTCGCAAGTATCAATGCTGAAAGAGATGTTAATGATATGAAAATGGCTGAATATATGGAAAGTCATATTGGTGATATATATACGGGCATTATCTCATCAGTTACTAACTTTGGATTCTTTGTTGAACTAGATAATCTTATTGAAGGATTAGTCCATGTTAACACTTTAAGAGGCGATTACTATAACTACGTTCCCGAATTGTTAGCTTTAATTGGAAAATCTACAAAAAAGACCTATCGTGTCGGAGACACCATCAAAATAAAAGTAATTAATGCCTCTAAAGAAACAGCTATGATAGATTTTGAAATTGTGAGTGATAAAAATGATAGAAGTAAAGAATAAACGTGCATACTTTGATTACACAGTCCTAGAAGATTTAGAAGCAGGCATTGCCCTATCAGGAACTGAAATAAAATCAGTACGAAATGGTTCTGTAGATTTAAAAGATTCCTTCATAAATATTAAAAATAATGAAGCTTTTATCATAAATATGTATATTGCCAAATATGAAGAAGGAAATATTTTTAATCATGAAGAAAGAAGAACTAGAAAATTACTCCTTCATAAAAAAGAAATATATAAACTAAAAGAAAAAGTTAAACTTGATGGCCTAACTCTAATACCTTTAAAATTATATTTTAAAAAGAATAAAGTAAAAATTTTAATAGGTATTTGTAAAGGTAAAAAACTATACGATAAACGTGCCGCTCTAAAAGAAAAAGATCTAAAAAGAGAAGCTAGATATTACTAAAGAAGAGAAATTCTTCTTTTTTTGTATATCAATTTATGTCAAATGATTTCTGTGGACTTTTATATAGACAAGATTAGAATAATAACTTGAGCGATGGGCCAATTCTTTAACTTATTTATCGAATTCTTTCCTCTTTACTCACTAAGGTTTTAGTTAATAGAAAGAAAGCGATGAAATGGAGTTTTGGTTAAAAGTAATTTTACCAAATAAAAAAAAGCTAGTTAAGCTTCCTCATTTATTTCTTCAAATCTATATTCTTGCTCTACAGCAGGATACTTTTCTTTATCAACCTTTGAATTAAACATATCTATAGGTCTAGCCCAAAGTTCTCCTTTATGTTCATATACAACCATTTCCTCAAGTGTTTCACTATGTTTAGCAATTCCTATAACTTTCATGATATCCCCTTTAAAATGCTTATATAATTTGCCTACTTTAACTTCTCTCATAATACCTCCTAATGTTTTAAATAATCCCAAAATAACAATCCTGCATTTACAATTAAGATCCATCCAACAATCACAAATATAACATTAGAAACAAATATACTATAAATACCTAAAATAACTAAAACTAAATTACTTAAACTCTTCCAATTTTTATAAGTCCCAAAACTGTAATCAGTTAAGAATCTACTTATTCCCATATAAATCAAGAAAAATCCTAAAACATATCTAATACTAGTTTCTAAAGCACCAGCTAAAACTATAAGTAAAATTCCCATAATTACACTAACTAAACCAATAGATAAGTTAATTTTTTTAAATTGTGCTAAATTCTTATTTTGATAATAAGTAACTAACGATTTTAAGCCGTAAAAAATAACCAATATTCCCAAAACATAAAATATCAATTGTACAGCTTCATTACTATAAAAAGCAAGTATTACTCCTAATATAAGATAAATTATTGGTGTTAATAAACTATTATTTTCTTTATTTATTTTCTTTTCTTTTTTAGGTTTAATTATTTCTGTTTTCATAAATCATCTTCCTAATAATATTATATAATTTTCTTAATATGAAAGCAAGTAAATAATTTAGTAAATTAGATTTAAATAATATCATTAATCTTTAAAATTTTTTTTATTTATGCTATACTAGATTATAGAATAAGGAGGATTATTTTTATGTTTAACCTTGATACAATTTTAAAAACCTTAAATTCGTATAATATAAGTTCACATAAGTATGGTCCTACAATCTACCAAAACGGTGCTAAAATTGGCGTAGCTATTGATATTAAAGACTCTGTATTTGGATTTCTATCACGAGCATTTACATTTACAGACAATTCTAGTCTAGAAGAATTCCTCAAAAAATACACTTGGTATAAAAATAATTATAAAGAACTTAATATTGATTTATCTCTTGACACATATGACACCAAAGAACCCAACATTAAATATACCTATAATAATAAAGAACTAACATTAGAAGAAATGTTAAATTTTAAAAACATAATAAATGAAAAAAATACCAAATTAATCAATGATGAACAAAAAAATATTTATTTAACTAACATTCGAGAACTAACCAATTATTTAATAGAAATTAAAAACAAAAAAGAACAAACTAAATCTACTAAAAACAAATTAAAAATTGCTGAAAATGATTTAAAATTTGAACTTATTAAATCTTTAGCTGTTTATTATGGCCAAAACAAGAATTTTGAAAAAAAAGCTGTTTCCCTAGATAATATTCTTCCTAACAATGATATTGCTTTATTAAAGAATAACCTAACAAATATAGCTACCAAATCACTTGAAGAAATTAAAAATTATTTAAACACTCTTGTTACATTAACTAAAGAAGAAGAACTTGATGATAAAAATTTAATAAATATTTATTCTAATAATGTTTATCGCTACAATATAGAAATATTAAACAAACAAATTGCTTTTGTCAAAAATAAAATTGCTTCAGAGAAAAATTTTAATGCTAAAGGAAGTAAAATACATAATATAGATGCTGAATTAAAATCTTTTTTAAAAACTAATATTGCTCCCACCAAAATAGAAACATTTATAGCTGAAAGCAAAAAGAATATAAATAGCAAATATGAACGATTAACAGACATTAAAGATGCTTACTCTACAATTAGTGGCAATAAACTAGCTGCAACTAATATCACAATTAATAACAATGTTTATAATAAAAATAATGTTATAACTGATTTAATAACTAAATATAACAATTTAGATTCCCAAACTAAAGCTCATTTAGTTTTATATAACTCTTTTTATAAACCAATATGTAATTTTATTATAAATAATAATTATCCTCCTTTGGAACTAATAAAAGAAAAATTTGATTTTGATTATTTTTATAAGTCTTTTGAAGAAATTATATATAATGAAAACAATAGTCATTATTTAGTAAATTATTTTAAATATATTAATTTTAAAAATTTAGATAGCTTTATTAATTCTTTAATCGAAATTTGTAAAACTATAACTAATACTAATTTTATTCCAATAGGAGACATTAAAGCTTTTGGTATAAATGATAATAATATTTATAAATCATTAACTACTAATCCTTTATACAATAAAAAAGATGTTCATTTAATAACTATAACTCCTATTAATAAAATAATATTTGTACCAGAAAAAATTGAATTAAATGAAGATACTAAAGAATTAAATAAAACCGAAACTAATAATATTTATGTAAAATGTAATATTGTTGACACTAATAATACAATAACTATTAATAAATACAACAAAGTAGAAAGTAAATATAATAATAGTGATATAATAATTACTACAGACTTAATCTTAAATAGTGAAACAACATTTCATATTGGCAGAATAGAAGGTGAATAAAATGAACAAAGAAACATTTTTAAAAGAACTAGAAAAAAATTTAAAATATTTAAATAGTGAATTAAAAAGAGCGGAATTAGCTAAATATGAAGATTTAAATAGTTATGATATAGACCCAATTGTAGAAGCAAATAATATTTATGAAAGACTTGGATTAAATATTAAAATCAATAAAAAAACAAGATTTTTTGACTCTGTCGCAATTATAATTAATGAACTTCAAAGTAAAAATAAAAAGAATATTTCAAATATTTTATTATTCTTCTTATATCTTTTATTTTTACTTATAGCTATTAAAATTCCTTTTATTTATGTTAGAGATATTATAAGTAATATATTTAATACCCTATTTACTAACGATACTACATATATGTTATGGACTCTTTTATTCGAATTATTATATGCTATTGCAACCATTATCGTATTTATTAGACTTATTAATAATAAAGCTAAAGAACTAGAAAAAGATGCTAAATAATGCATCTTTTTAATTAAAATAATTTATACCTATAGCTTCTCTAACTTTATTTAAAGTTTCACTTGCTACTAATCTTGCTTTTTTACTACCATCCTCAAGCATTTTATAAACTTCATCAACATGATTTTCATAATAAGCTCTTTTTTCTCTTATCGGTTCTAAAATATCTTCAATAACTTGAAACAAAAATTTCTTTACTGTAACATCACCTAATCCACCTCGACGATAATGATTCTTAAGTTCATCCAAGTTTTTATATTCACTTAAATACTTATTGAAATGATCACTAGTAGCAAATGCATCCAAATAAGTAAATACAGGATTATTTTCTACTTCTCCCGGATCTTCAACTTTTAAATGATTTGGGTCAGTAAACATACCCATAACTTTTTTTCGGACTGTTTCGGTATCATCAGATAAGTAAATACAGTTACCCAGAGATTTACTCATTTTTGCCTTTCCATCTATTCCAGGAAGTCTTTTACAAATATCTTCTGGTATCATTGCTTCAGGTGCCTTTAAAACTTCACCATATATACTATTAAAAGAGTGAACTATTTCTTTACATTGTTCAATAAGTGGAAGTTGATCTTCTCCTACTGGGACTAAATCAGCATTAAAAGCTGTAATATCCGCAGCTTGACTAATAGGATAAGTTAAAAAACCTACAGGGACAGCATCCCCAAATCCTCTTTCGACAATCTCTGTTTTAATAGTCGGATTTCTCTTAAGTCTAGCAAGTGTTACTAAATTCATATAATAAAAAGTTAGTTCTGTTAACTCAGGAATTTGCGATTGCACAAATATCGTAGTTTTTTTAGGATCTAGTCCAACCGATAAATAATCTATTGCTACTTCTTTTAAACTATTACGTATCTTTTCTGGATTACGAGCATTATCAGTCAAAGCTTGTAAATCAGCAGCAAACACAAACACATCATAATCTCCACTATTTTGTAATGCAACTCTATTTTTTAAACTTCCAACATAATGTCCCAAATGTAATTTTCCAGTTGGTCTATCACCAGTTAAAATTATTTTTTTACTCATATATATCACCAAAAACATTATAACACATTTTGTTATTAAAGACAAAAGTATGTCAAATAAATTATATTAATTAAATAAAATTAATATTCTTTTTTTAAAACTGATATAATATAAATATACGGAGGTCTTTATGAAAAATAAAAAGATTAATAAAAATATTTTAATATTAGTAGTAACCATAATTATTTTAATATTAGTAGTTGTAGCTTTCTTTATCCTAAATAAACACGAAAAAACTGAAACAAAAAATGAAATTTATAGTAAAAACGCCATCACTACAATGAATAAACTAAACATATATGATAAAATTAATAAACTTGAATATTCTAAAACTATTGAAGTATTATTAGAAGAAAACAATTTTAAAACTGAATATATAAATGAATACTCTAAAATTAATTATCAAAATATAAATAATTTTTCTAATACTATAAATGAACTATTAACTAAAAATTACAAACATGAAGAAATAAATTATATATTAGATAATTTTTCTAATAATTTAGACATAATATTAAATATGGAAAAAATAAATATAATGCAGTTCAAAGATTTTAAAAACTTTAAATTAAATAATTTAGAACGTTATATAGATTATAAAAATAATAGCAATTATGATTTAGAAACAGTTGTTACTTATGTAAATATTGGTTTAGATTTAAAAGGATATTCTAAATATACTTCTTATACATTAGAAGAAGCTGAAGATTTATCTATTTTAGTAAATAAATATCATAAATTACCCGATGATTATGAACCAACAGATTTAGTAGAATTATCATTCAAAAATGGTTCATATACTTATAAATTAAGAAGTGAAGCTGCTGAAGCTTTTGAACGTCTTACTAGTGCTGCTTTATTAGACAATGTTATAATTTATCCTTATAGCGCCTATCGTTCTTTTAAAACCCAAAACGTATTATATACTAGATATAAAGATCGTGATGGTGTAGAATTAGCTGATACTTACTCTGCTAGACCTGGTTTTTCAGAACACCAATTAGGACTTGCTGTAGATGTTAGAAGTAATACTCTAATCGATAATCTAACCGAAAAAGATTATAAATGGATGTTAGATAATTCTTATAAATATGGTTTTATTGTAAGATATCCAAAAGGTAAACAACATATAACACAATTTAAAGAAGAACCGTGGCATATTAGATATCTTGGAACTGAAACTGCAACCAAAGTTCATGATTCTAATCTGACATATGATGAATACTATGATTTATATATGGAAAAATAAAAAACTCGTTTAATTTATACGAGTTTTTTATCTAATTACAGGTTTTTCATCACTAATATAATCTGAACGTAACATGAGACCCATGTCCATCATTGCCATTTCTAAACATTGCTGTTTGATATTCTCTGGCACATTAGGATTACTTGCTAATGTAAGTATATTTGCAATTTCTTGTTGCTTTATTAAAGATTTAATATCTTTACCTAATTCTTCTAAATAAGCTAACGTTACGTCACCTTGTCCTGGATTCATTATTATCCCTCCTATTTTTAATTATAACATAAGTTACACTAATATAATTCTTTAATAATTTTTTTGACAATATATATACATCATCTATATAAAGCTCTAACTAAAGAAGTATCACTAGTAATTATTCCATCTGCCCCTTTAGCCATATAATTTTTTATTCTAGTATCATTTTCTTGATAAATTCTTTCCCAAGTCCAAGCATATTCCCGAACACTAGGAAATAACTCACGATAACGATTGTAATCGTCACCAACTATTGAATTTTCCCATAATTCCGATGATAATGAAATAAAATCTAATTTTTCTAACCCTGATATATTTCCCTTTCGATATTTAAAAGTAGTAAATAAATTAATTATTAACCCTATATCCATATAACTAATTTCTTCTCGATATGATAAAAGCATTTTAATTAAATTAGAATTAATACTCTCTATTTCGCTAATAAAAGGATATTCCTTTAATATTTCTAATGTCCTTAATAATTTATCAAAGTTCTTTCTTTTTACTCCATTTCCCCCTTTTAAATGAAGTAATAAAGCCTTATCACCATTAAGTATTTCTAAAACATCTTCTAATGTAAGTAGTTCAAGCTCTTTATATTCACTCTTACAAACATCTTTACCATTTACTAGCCTATCATGCGTCCATACTAATATATTATCCCTTGTTAATCTAAAATCCATCTCAACAGTGTCACATGGATTACCTATTAAAAAATGCTGTAAAGCATCTTTATTATTATTTAAGTGAGATGTATGTCCTATTATATTCATAAATAACCCCCTTTAATAAATATTTATTCTACCACAATAAATATTATTAGACAACAAAAAAACTATCTCCTAAAAGATAGTAATTTTTTTAAACTAATTCAAGTTTAACTTGTAAAGCATCATCACCAACACGTTCTTTAAGTTTAATTATACGAGTATAACCACCATTACGTGTTTCATAACGCTTAGCAAGTTCATTAAATACTTTATTAACAGCATCAGTATCATTATATAAGAAGGCTAAAGCTTTTCTACGACTAACTAAAGTACCTTTTTTACCATAAGTAATCATTTTATCAACAAACTTTCTTACTTCCTTAGCTCTAGCTTCAGTAGTAATAACAGATTCATTCATGATAACATCTTTAGTTATATTAGCTAATATACTTCTTCTTTGTCTTGATTCTCTGCTTAACTTTCTATATTGCATTATTTAGTCCTCCTTAATCACGGAACTTAAGTCCCATTTCTGCTACTTTATCTAATACTTCTTTAAGTGATTTCTTACCTAAATTACGTATCTTAGTAACTTCAACTTCTCTTTTAGAGATAAGATCTTGAACAGTATGAATACCAGCTCTTTTTAAACAGTTATAAGCACGTACTGAAAATTCAATTTCTTCAATAGGTGTTTCAAGAGTTTTAGTAATAGTATCTACTTTCTTCTCTTGCATTAAACCAGTAACATCACTTATTGAATTTAAATCTGCAACTATATTAAAATGTTCAATTAAAATTCTACCAGCAAGTGCCATAGATTCTTCTGGAGTCATTGATCCGTTTGTATTAATTTCCATTATTAACTTATCATAATTTTCATTTTGACCTACACGAGTAGATTCAACTTCATATTTAACAAGTTCAATTGGAGAATAATTAGAATCAATTGCAATTACTCCAACTTTATTTTCAGCAAATAATTTCTTATTTTCTTTAGCATCAACATATCCCTTACCATTAAATACAGTAACTTCCATGTCAATCTTTCCACCCTCAACTAAGTTACAAATAACTAAATCTGGGTTAATAATATCAACTTCAGCATTTTGTTCAAAGTCACCAGCTGTAACTGGTCCCTCTGTATCTTTAAATAATCTTAAAGTTTTAACTTCTTCTGTATGATTCTTTACGACTACACTCTTAAGAGCAAGTACAATACTAGTTACATCTTCAACTACACCATCAATTTTTTGGAATTCATGCATAACTCCGTCAATTTTTACAGAAGTAATTGCACTTCCTGGTAAGCTTGATAACATAACTCTTCTTAATGCATTTCCAATAGTTGTTCCAAAACCTCTTTCAAGGGGTTCTAATTCAAATTTTCCATAGTGACTGCTTTCTTGATATTCAGCAATTCTATATTCTGGTTTTTCAAAACTAATCATAATCAATAACCCTTTCTACCAATTAATTTCTAGGACGTTTTGGTGGACGACAACCATTGTGTGGTACTGGAGTTTCATCAGTAATTGATAAAATTTCAAGTCCTGCAGCTTGTAAAGATCTAATAGCAGTTTCTCTACCAGCACCTAAACCTTTAACAACAACGTCTACTTTTTTAACACCTTGTTCCATTGCAGATTTAGCAGCTGCATCAGCACTCATACCAGCAGCAAAAGGAGTCTTCTTTTTACTTCCTTTATATCCAATAGTACCACTTGAAGCCCAAGCAATAACATTTCCATCTTTTTCTGTAATAGTAACAATTGTATTGTTATAAGTAGAATGAATATGAGCAACAGCTTCAGGAATATTCTTTTTAACTTTTCTTTTTCTTCTATTATATGCCATAATCTAACCTCCTACTTTCCTACTTTTTTCTTGTTAGCTACTACTTTACCTCTACCCTTACGAGTATGGGCATTACGGCTAGTTCTTTGACCTCTAACTGGAAGACCTTTTTTATGTCTAACACCTTGGTAGCAACCAATTTCCATTTTATTTTTAATACTCATTTGTACGTTACGACGTAAATCACCTTCAACGATATGATTATCTACTTCCTTACGTAGACGAGCTATTTCATCGTCAGTTAAATCTTTAACTTTTGTTTCAGGATTAACATTCGCATTTTCGCATATAGTTCTTCCTAAATTTCTACCAATACCATAAATTGCTGTAAGTCCAACAAATATATGCTTTTCTCCTGGTAATTCAATATTCTTAATACGTGCCATAATTACCTCCTTTTATTAACCTTGAGTTTGTTTGTGTTTTGGATTTTCACAAATAACCATAACTTTACCTTTTCTTCTAATTATTTTGCACTTTTTACAAATCTTTTTTACTGATGGTCTAACTTTCATTATAATACCTCCATTATCTTTTATTCCATGTTATACGCCCACGTGTTAAATCATAAGGCGAAAGCTCTATTGTTACCGTATCACCTGGTAGAATACGAATCATATTTACTCGCATTTTACCAGAAACGTAGGCTTTTACAGTAAATCCATTTTGAAGTTCTACCAAGTAATCACTACCTTTAAGGACTTCAATTACTTTTCCTTCTACTTCAATTTTATCTTCTTTATTTTGATTAACGTTATTTTTAATTTTATTCTTCGCCATCGCAAATTTCTCCTGTTAAAATTTTATATCCATCTTTTGTCACTGCTACTGTATGTTCAAAATGAGCACTTGGAAGTCCATCTTCTGTTACAATGGTCCAATCATCATCAAGCATACAAACTTCTTTAGTACCAAGATTTAGCATTGGTTCAATAGCAAGTACCATTCCTTCTTTTAAAATAGGTCCTGTACCTTTTTTACCAAAATTAGGAACATCTGGATCTTCATGCATTTCTACACCAATTCCATGTCCAACTAATTCTTCTACTACTGAAAGTCCATGACTATGAGCATAAGTCTCTATCACATTTGATATATCACCAATTCTAGCTCCAGGCTTAACTTGTTTTATTCCCTCATACAAAGCTTTCTCAGTATTAACAACTAAATCCTTTACTTCTTTTGAAACTTCGCCAACTATATATGTTCTTGTACTATCAGATTCATAACCATTTAATCTAACAGTAAAATCCACTGATATTATATCCCCATTTTTAAGTTTTCTTGAACTCGGAATACCATGAACTACTTCATCATTAATTGAAGAACATATACTAGCTGGATACCCTTCATAATTAAGACAAGATGGAATAGCATTATGTGAGGAAATAAAATTATATGCAACACGGTCAAGTTCTTTAGTAGTAACTCCCGCTTTAATATGTTTTTTTATCTCTTCGTGAGCTAAATAATTAAGCTTACCCGCTTCGCGCATTAATTTTATTTCACGTTCACTTTTAATACTAATCATTATTCGCCTCTTTAGATATATCCTCACATATCTCATTTGGTTCTCTTCTAACATCAAATGATTTAAGGATACCCTTTTCTTTGTAATAATCTATAATAGGACTTGTATTCTCTAAATAAGTATTAAATCTTACTTTAAATGTTTCTTCATTATCATCACTTCGAGATTCAAGTTCAACCTTACAATCATCACAAATGTTACCATTAACTGGCATTAATTTATCAATATTCTTATTATAACTTCTCTTACATTTAGGACAAGTTATTCTACCCAATACTCTTTTTAAAGCTTCATCTAAATCAATATCTAAATAGACAGCAATATTGTTAGTAACACCAAGAGTTACTAACATATCATCTAAACTTTTAGCTTGATTTAAGGTTCTTGGAAAACCATCTAATATAAATGGCTTACTAGCAAGACTTTCAAGTTTATCTTGGACTAATTTAATAATTATTTCATCACTTACTAAATTACCGCTAGAAATAATTTTATCAATTTCTCTTCCAAAATCACTTCCGCTTTTAATAACTTCTCTAAGTAAATCACCTGTACTTAAATGTTCATAATTATAATTTTTTACTAAATAGTCACTTACTGTTCCCTTACCAGCCGCTGGAGGAGCGATAAATATAATATTTTTCATATTTATCTAAACCTCTTCTTACGTGCTGAATAACTTCTAGCAGTTAAACTACTTTCAATTTGTTTATAGGTTTCTATTGCAACACCTACAACGATTAAGATACCTGTTCCACCAATAGTTACATTACTTGGTAAATCAGTAAATGTTGAAATTACTACTGGAAGACCTGCAAGTATTACTAAGAATAATGAACCTACCATTGTAAGTCTTGATAAAGATTTACTTATGTAATTAGAAGTATCTTCACCAGGTCTAACACCAGGAATATATCCACCATTCTTATTTAAGTTTTTACTCATTTCTTCAGGATTCATACTTAAGAAAGTATAAAAATATCCAAATATAAATATTAGTATAATATAAAGTAAGAAACCTGTAGGTGATGTATAAACTATATAGTTATTAACAAAATTTATTGCTGCCTCATTTTTTGTAATCTGTACTATAGTCGCTGGAATAGTAGTTAATACTGAAGCAAATATTACTGGCATAACTCCTGCACTATTAATCTTTATAGGTAAGAAAGATTGTTGTGCTCCATACGCACTAGTTGTACGATTAGAGTATTGAATTGGAATTCTTCTTTCCGCAAGTTGAATCCAAATAACTCCAACAATAATTAATACATAACTTAATATAAATAACCCAAATAAAGTAATTCCAAGACCAGCTTCAAATGTTCCATGTATAAATGTCTCAAAAGCACTTGTAAATACACTAGGCATACTAATTAAAATACCTGCAAGTATCAATAATGATTGTCCATTACCAATACCTTTCGCACTTATTTGATCACCCATCCATAATAAGAATGCTGTACCAGCTGTCATTACTAAACTGGTTTTTAGCATTGTCATTACATCAGCATTATTTAAATAAAAGATTGTAATAACATATGCTTGGATAAAGGCTATTATAATTCCTAAATATCTTGTAATTTTATTAATCTTTTGGCGTCCAACATAACCTTGTTCTTTTAACTCCTTGAAATATGGAATAATATCCATTTGTAATAATTGCGTAATAATACTTGCTGTAATATAAGGACTTACACCTAACCCAAAGATGGAAAATGTTCTTAAACCTCCACCACTCATTAAGTTAAATATTTCTAAAAATCCTAATTCAGCATATACACTACTAGCCCAAGGAATAGTTATATTAATACCAAGAGCAAAGAATCCAAGACAGAATAATGTAAAATATATTCTTTTTCTTAAATCCTTATTTTGTTTACTAAATATTTTGGCAATTCCCTTTAACACCTAAATCACCTCAGCTTTACCGCCAGCATTTTCTATTTTGCTAACAGCAGAAGATGAGAATCTGTTAGCCTTAACAGTTAATTTGTGAGTTAACTCACCATTAGCTAAGACTTTTACACCACTAAGTTGTTTTTTAATTATTCCACGTTCTTTAAGAACTTCTGGAGTAACAACATCACCATCTTTAAAGTGTTTATCTAAATCACTTAAATTTATAGTAGCAAACTTAGTTTCAAAACGAGCATTGTTAAATCCACGTTTAGGAATTCTTCTATAAATAGGAGTTTGACCACCTTGGAACCAAGCACTTATACTTGCTCCGCTTCTAGATTTTTGTCCGTTTTCTCCGCGGCCTGATGTTTTACCAGTACCAGATCCAGGTCCACGACCAACTCTTTTACGCGCCTTAGTTTCATTAGACGCTGGTAATGACTCTAACTTCATATTATAACTCCCCAACTTTCTTACCACGAAGTGCTGCTACTTTAGCAGGACTTTTTTGTGATTTTAAAGCTTCAAGTGTAGCTTTAGCAACATTAATCTTTGTATTTGATCCAAGTGACTTAGATACGATATCTTTAACACCAGCTAATTCTAGAACAGCACGAGCAGCACCACCAGCGATAACTCCTGTACCTTCTTTAGCAGGCTTAATCATAACTACAGCACGACCAACTTTACTAGTTGCTTCATGAGGTATTGTTCTGTTGTCAATAAGTGATACTTTAGTAACATTCTTATTAGCAGCTTGTAAAGCCTTCTTAATAGCTTCTGGAACTTCATTAGCTTTACCATTTCCAATACCAACTAAACCTTTACGGTTACCAACTACAACAGTTGCAGAGAATCTAAAGTGTCTACCACCTTTAGTAACTTTTGTTACTCTACCAATAGATATAACTTTTTCTTCTAATAAGTTTTTCTTAGTTTCAAAATTTTTCTTTTGTCTATTTTTATCCATTTTATCACCCACACTCTAGAATTCCAAACCATTTTCACGTGCAGCTTCAGCTAAAGCTTGAACGCGTCCATGGTAAAGATATCCGCCTCTATCGAAAACAACTGTTTTGATTTTAGCATCTTTACATTTTTTAGCAATATCAGCTCCTACTAATTTAGCAGCTTCAATATTACCACCATTTTTAATTTTAAGTTCAGCAGTTGATGAGCTAACTAAGGTTTTGTGAGCAGCATCATCAATTACTTGAACATAGATTCCATTATTTGAACGAAACACATTTAATCTTGGAGTCTCAGAGTTTCCACTAATTTTAGCACGAACTCTAGCATGACGTCTTAAACGTGCTACATTACTAGCTTCTTTTTTAATCATAATTCTCGACCTTCCTAACCTTATTTAGCAGCTTTCTTACCTTCTTTACGACGTACATATTCACCTTTGTAACGAATACCTTTTCCTTTGTAAGGTTCAGGTTTTCTTATCTTACGAATATTAGCCGCAAATTCAGATACTTTTTGCTTATCAATTCCACTAATAGTAATCTCTGTATTACTTACTTGTTCAACTTTTAAATCAGCTGGAACTTCAATAACTACAGGATGAGAGAACCCAGCAGAAACATTGATTTTATTTCCTTGTACTTGGAAACGATAACCAACACCAACAGCTTCAAGTCCTTTACTAAATCCTTCACTAACTCCAACAATCATATTAGATATTAATGAATTCATAGTACCAACATTAATATTAGCTTCTTTTGAATCATTTTTAGCTTTAGTTTCTAGTACATTTTCATTTACTAAAACTTCTACTAAAGAATGAATATCTTGAGTTAAAGATCCTTTAGCACCTTTAACAGTTACAACATTATTTTCAGTTGTTACACTAACACCAGTAGGGATAGCGATTTTTCTATTACCAATTCTACTCATAGATTTTCCTTACCAAACATAGGCAAGTACTTCGCCTCCTAATCCAGCATTTCTAGCTTCTTTATCAGTCATTAAACCTTGTGAAGTAGAAATAATTGCAATTCCAAGTCCGTTTAAAACACGAGGAATTTCATTAGCTTTAGCATAAACTCTTAAACCAGATTTACTGATTCTTTTTAATCCAGTGATAACTCTTTCTTTCTTATCACCATATTTTAAAGTTAAAGTTAATTTATCTCCTGTTATATTTTTTTCATATTGATATTCAGCAATATAACCTTCTTTTTTAAGAATTTCAGCAATTCCTAAAGTCATCTTAGTTCCAATAACTTCAACTGTTTCATATCTCATTTGATTTGCATTACGAATTCTTGTAAGCATATCTGCTATTTTATCTTGAACCATTTAAAATTCCTCCTTCCTTACCAACTTGACTTCTTAACACCAGGTATTTTACCTTCGTTAGCAAGTTCTCTAAAACAAATACGGCATATTCCAAATTTACGTAGTACGCTATGAGGTCTACCGCATCTTTCGCATCTAGTATAAGCACGAACTTTATATTTAGGTGTTCTTTTGCTTTTAATAATCATACTTTTCTTAGCCATGCTTATCCTCCTTAATTCTTAAAAGGCATTCCAAATGCCTTTAATAAAGCAAATGCTTCTTCATTTGTATTAGCAGTAGTAACAAATACTATATCCATACCACGAACTTTTACAACATTATCATATTCAATTTCTGGAAATATTAATTGTTCTTTAATTCCTAAAGTATAATTTCCTTTTCCATCAAATGCAGTTTTAGAAACACCTCTAAAATCACGTACACGAGGAAGTGAAACTCTAATTAATTTCTCCATAAAATCATACATTTTCTCACCACGTAATGTTACTTTAGCACCTATTGCTTGACCTTCACGAAGTTTAAATCCAGCAATAGAATTTTTAGCTTTAGTAGCAACCGCTTTTTGACCAGTTATTATTTCTAAGTCTTTAAGTGCAGCTTCGATAAACTTATGATCACGAGCTCCATCACCACAACCCATATTAATAACAATTTTTTCTATTTTAGGTACTTGCATAATGCTTGAATATTTAAATTCATCTTTTAAACTTTTAACGATTTTTTCGTCATATAATTTTTTGTAATTACTCATAAATATTCACCTACTTACTTTTACTTTCTTTTTTTGTTTTTGTAGCTTTTTCTTTTTTAGATTCTTCTATTTTCTTAACATTAGATACGTGAATAGGAGCTTCTATATCAAATATTCCACCTTTATCATTTTGATTATTTGGTTTAACGTGTTTTTTTACTATATTAATTCCTTCAACAACAACTTTATCACTATCTCTTAAAGTCTTAATTACTTTACCGTTTTTACCTTTATCTTTACCAGCAATAACTAAAACTTCATCGCCAACTTTAATTTTCATCATATTAGCTTCCTCCTAAATAACTTCCTTAGCAAGAGAAACGATTTTCATATAATCTTTTTCACGTAACTCTCTTGCAACAGGTCCTAGAACTCTAGTACCTACTGGAGATTTATCATCTTTTATAATAACACAAGCGTTGTCATCAAATTTAATATAGCTTCCATCTTTTCTTCTAACACCTTGAACACTTCTAACGATAACAGCTTTAACAACTTTTCCTTTTTTCATATTTGAATTAGGTATTGCTTTTTTTACTGTACCAACTACAACGTCACCAATGTTAGCAGATTTAACTTTTGAGCCACCAAGAACTCTGATAACTAGTAATTCTCTAGCACCAGTATTATCAGCAACTTTTAATCTTGTTTCTTGTTGAACCATAGTTTACCTCCTATAGAATTACAGCTTTAGTAACTATTTCTACAAGTTCATATCTTTTAGTTTTAGATAATGGTCTTGTAGCTCTAATTCTAACTGTATCTCCAACACTAGCTTCATTCTTTTCATCATGAGCAGTATATTTTTTAGAATATTTAACACGTTTTTTATAAAGTGGATGAGTTTTGTAAGTTTCAACTAGTACTGTAATAGTTTTTTCATTTTTATTACTTACTACTTTACCTACTAATTCTTGTTTTCTATTCTCCATCACGAACCTCCTCAGTTAATTCTCTTTCACGTATAATTGTTTTCATTCTAGCTACATCTTTTCTTAGTTCTTTAATTTTTGAAGGTTTTTCTAAAGTACCAGTAGATTGTTTCATACGAAGATTAAAAAGTTCTTTTTTAGCTTCTCTAATTTTAGTTTCTAATTCTTTATTAGAAAGTTCTCTTAATTCCTTAATTTTCAAGAGATTCACCAACTTTCACTTCTTTTTTGACAAATTTAGTCTTAATTGGTAATTTATGACTTGCTAGTCTTAAAGCTTCACGAGCTGTAGCTTCATCAACACCAGCAATTTCAAACATAATTTTACCTTCTTTAACAACTGCTACCCAGTCTTCAACGTTACCTTTACCTTTACCTTGACGAGTTTCTAAAGGTTTACGAGTTAATGCTAAATGAGGGAAAATGTTTATCCAAACTTTACCTCCACGTTTCATATAACGTGTCATAGCAATACGAGCAGCTTCTATTTGACGAGCAGTAATCCAAGCACCATCTTTAGCTTGAAGTCCATAATCACCAAAATGTAATTCTGTGTTTCCACGAGCTTTTCCATCATAAGTTAATCTATGAGGCTTTCTATATTTAGTCTTTTTTGGCATTAACATGAGATCCATCTCCTCTCGTCATTTTTTTAGCAGGAAGAATTTCATTTTTATAAATCCAAACTTTAACACCAATCTTACCATAAGTAGTATCAGCTTCAGCTGTAGCATAATCTACATCAGCTCTGATTGTATGAAGAGGAACAGTACCTTCTGTATAACCTTCAGTACGAGCCATTTCAGCTCCACCAAGTCTTCCAGATACACTTGTTTTAATACCTTTAGCTCCAGCTTTCATAGTGTTTCTAATAGCTCTTTTTTGAGCACTTCTAAATGGAGCACGAGCTTCAATTTGAGAAGCAATATTTTGAGCTACTAATTTAGCATTTAAATCAGGATTTTTAACTTCAACGATATTTACATATACGTCTTCGCCTACTAATTTTTTAATTTCTTTTCTTAATTTTTCGATGTCTTCTCCACCTTTACCGATTATAACACCAGGTTTAGCAGTATTAATAGTAACATCGATTCTTGATTTTTTTCTTTCAATAAGGATTGAAGCAACAGCAGCATCTTTTAGCTTATTTTCTAAATATTCTCTGATTTTAATATCTTTATTTAAAACTTCAGCATAATCTTTTCCAGCATACCAACTAGACTCCCAATCTTTATTAACTCCAAGTCTAAAACCTATTGGATTTACTTTTTGACCCATTATGCTTCCTCCTTAACTTTACCATCACTAACTTTTACAGTTATATGACTAGTTCTTTTATCTCTTCTGTCAACATTACCACGACTGGCAAATTTAATTCTTTTATAAACTTGTCCAGGATTAATGTAACATTCACTTATTTTTAATTCTGATTCAACAGCACTAAAGTTGTTAACAGCATTAGCTACTGCACTATTTAAAACTTTAAGAATTAATCTAGCAGCTTTTGTATTAGTGTTTTCTAAAATAGCTTGAGCAGTTTGAACATCTTTACCACGAATTAAATCCATTGTCATTCTAGCTTTTCTAGGGGCAATCATAGCTCCCTTATGTATTGCATAAGTTTCCATCTAAATACCCTCCTACTTTTGACCTGCATGTCCACCAAACTTACGAGTCATAGCGAACTCTCCAAGTTTGTGACCTACCATATCTTCTGTAACATATACAGGAATAAATTCTTTACCATTGTGAACAGCAAATGTATGTCCTACAAAATCAGGATAAATAGTAGAACGACGAGACCAAGTTTTAATAACTTCTTTTTTATTGTTTTTATTTAGTTCTTGTACGCGCTTAAGTAATCTATCAAATACATAAGGCCCTTTTTTTAAACTTCTTGCCATATTCTACCTCCTACTTGTTCTTTCTACTAACAATTAACTTGCTAGAAGCTTTTTTACTTTTTCTTGTCTTATATCCAAGAGCTGGTTTACCCCAAGGTGTCATTGGACTCTTACGTCCAACTGGAGTACGTCCTTCACCACCACCATGAGGGTGATCATTAGGGTTCATAACAGATCCACGGTTAGTAGGTCTAATTCCTAAATGTCTAGTACGTCCAGCTTTACCTAAATTAACAAGTTCATAGTCTTCATTTCCAACTACACCAATTGTAGCAAAACATTTACCAAGAACTTTTCTAGTTTCACCAGATTGTAATCTTAAGATTACATATTTTCCATCTCTACCTAATATTTGAGCACTTGCACCAGCACTTCTTGCCATTTCAGCACCCTTACCAGGTTTAAGTTCGATACAATGAACAACAGTACCAACTGGGATATTTTCAAGTGGTAAAGCATTACCTACTTTAATATCTGCTTCTGGTCCATTTTCAATTATCATACCAACTTGTAATCCTTTAGGAGCAATAATATATCTCTTTTCACCATCACGGTAATTAATTAAAGCAATATTAGCACTTCTATTTGGATCATATTCAATTGTTGCAACTTTTCCAGTAACTCCAACTTTATTACGTTTAAAATCAATAATACGGTATTTTCTTTTAGCTCCTCCACCAATGTGACGAACTGTCATTCTACCTTGGTTATTTCTTCCACCAGTTTTTGAAATACTCTTTGTTAAACTTTTAGTAGGAGTACTTGTAGTTAATTCTTCATTAGCTAAAGTAGTCATTCCACGACGACCATTAGTCGTTGGTTTATATTTCTTAATTGCCATAACTTTACTCCTCCTATAATTCTATTTTAGAGTCAGCTGCAAGAGTAACTATTGCTTTTTTATAAGTTTTAGTTTTTCCTGTATATTTTCCAACTCTTCTGTCTTTTGGTTTAGTATTTAATGTATTAACACTCTTAACTTTAACCCCAAAAGCTCTTTCAATAGCAGTTTTAATTTGTGGTTTAGTAGCAGTTTTAGCTACTTTAAAAGTGTAAACATTATCATTTTGCATCTTAAGTGCACTTTTTTCAGTAATAACTGGTGAATAAATAATATCAGCGTAATCTTTCATTATTTAAGCACCTCCTCGATATTTTTGATAGCTGCTTCATCACAAACTAGAGTATTTGCATTAACTAAATCTAAACAGTTAATTTCATCACTAGTTAAATAATAAGCATAACCTAAGTTTCTTGTAGCCATAAATAAATTTTCATTATCTTCTTGTGTTACAAATAAAACTTTGCCTTCTAATTTTAAACCTTCAATTAATTTCTTAATTTCTTTAGTTTTTAAACCTTCTAATTTAATTGTATCTAATACAACTAATTCTTTATCTTGAGCCTTGTGAGTAAGAGCACTCTTTAAAGCTAAAGTTCTTTCTTTCTTATTAATATCGAAAGTATAATCACGAGGAGTTACTCCGTGAGATATTCCGCCACCTCTCCATTGAGTAGCACGAATACTACCTTGACGAGCACGACCAGTACCTTTTTGTTTCCAAGGTTTTCTACCACCACCAGAAACTTCACTACGTGTCTTAGTTTTATGAGTTCCTTGTCTTAAAGAATCAAGTTGTAATCTAATCATTTTCTTTAAAACTAAATCATTAGCTTCAATATTCCAAACGCTATCAGCTAAAGTTAAATCTTTAACTTTTTCGCCTAACGTATTTTTAACACTTATCTTCATAATATTTCCTTTCTAGAAAATTAATTTTTTTCTGCTTCATTTTCTACTTCTAGAGTAGCTTCATTTGTAACTTTTCCCACTGTTTCTTCTGCAGCAGTTTCTATTACTTCAGAAACCACCTCATCAATAACTTCTTCAAAAGTTATAATTTCTTTTGGATTTTTCTTTCTAGAATTTTTAACAGCAGATTTAATTAATACTAATGAATTTTTTGCTCCTGGAATATTTCCACTTACTAAAATATAATTTTCGTTTGCATTTACTTCAATAATTTCAAGATTTTGAATTGTTACTGTTTCAACACCCATATGTCCAGAAAGTTTCTTTCCTTTTAAAACTCTCTTTGGAAGCATAGTACCCATTGAACCAGGTCTTCTATGATATCTTGAACCATGAGTTTCAGGTCCACGAGATTGATTATGACGTTTAATTACACCAGTAAAACCTTTACCTTTACTAGTACCTGTAACGTCGATCACTTCTCCAACTTCAAATAAATTTGCGCTAATAGTATCACCGACATTATAAGTTCCTTCATAATCTCTGATTTCTTTTAAGAAGCGCTTAGGAGTAGTGTTTGCTTTTTTTGCACGTCCCATTTCTGGTTTAGTAGCATTTTTTTCTTTCTTTTCAAATACGCCTAATTGAATAGCATTATAACCATCAGTCTCTTTAGTTTTAACTTGCATTACTGTATTAGGTGCAACTTCTACTACAGTAACAGGAATTAATTTTCCATCTTTAGAGAAAACTTGAGTCATTCCAATTTTGCGTCCTAAGATTCCTTTCATCTTTAATCCTCTTTCCTAATTATAATTTTATATCAATGTCTACACCACTAGGTAAATCTAAGTGAGTTAAAGCATCAATAGTTTCTTTACTTGGGTTTTTAATATCTATTAATCTCTTATGTGTACGCATTTCAAATTGCTCACGAGAATCCTTATATTTATGTACCGCTCTTAATACTGTATATTTTTGAATTTCAGTTGGAAGTGGTACAGGTCCAGATATTTCCCCACCTGTTCTTTTAACAGTTTCAACTATTCTTAAAGCAGCAGTATCAAGTAATCTATGATCATATGCTCTAAGATTAATTCTAACTTTTGTATTTGACATTTCTAATGTCCTCCTTTCGCCTATATCTAATATAGACTTGCTCCGTAACGAATTACCTGACAACTAGGTTTTGTTTTACAACCTCGCCTAGCGTATCAGCAACCTCGCACATCCAAGCCAGCTATACAGAGTAGATTATAACAGTATATTCTATGTTCGTCAAGCAAAAAATAGCAAAAAAATTAAAAAATTTGCCCAATTTTCAATAAATAAAAAAATACCATAATAGTCTTATATTCAAGATATAAAAGATCGGTATTATATTTTTAAAGTATTCACACTTAAGGATTAATCTTGTATCCTAATTCTACCATATTTAACCTTAATCAAAATATAAGAGTTTTAAAAGGATATTGGGCGCACACCCGGCGCGCCACTCGCGTTCCAATTGTTGAACTGTTCATCCGAATTCACAATGAACACGTAAGTATGCAATTTAGATTAATCCTTCGCAGACAATTGCCTGCGAAAACATAAAGCCGACAATACTTGCCGGCTACATCTGTTTCAAAAATTTATTTGTGCAAAGTAAACTTTGCAATTGGATATAATTTATTATATATAATTTTGGTGAGGAAGGTCCAAAATGAAGAGTCATTTTGAACCACCAACCTACACTCCTTGAAAAGTGTTCACTTTTCCATACTCCGTTTCTATGAAACTACGTATGGATCACTTGTTGTGCCCTTTCCTGTTAATGTTACATCAGCTTTCAGATTTATTACTGGGCGCACACCAAACGCGCTGTTCACGCTGTTGCTAGCGAGCCGGCCATCCGACCACACACGGAACACGTTAGCAGGATACGCGTTACCGCTATTATAGTAATACGGAGACAACGTCCAGTATACTTGACCTGTATATAAATAATAACTTTTATTTGCTGTTCCTCCAAAGCCTCCTGCATACACTACTTCATCTGCTGTTATTAAGCCTATTGGATTGGTTAAACTTTTATTTCCTTTTGAAGAACCACTCTTTGTGAACAAGTCACTACTATTTTTACATTTGAATGTTGGTGTTTGGGTTGTTCCCCAGCTTCCTCCAGGTATTATTCTTATAAATGCTCCATAGTATGTTGTGGTGGTTCCTGTTCCTCCTGAACCGTTACTTGTTGAATTACTTGTACTCGGTTCTCTAT